>JAHJRE010000342.1 GCA_018831055.1 Bacteroidota bacterium | reverse complement strand
TGGATACGTCGCGCCACAGTGAAGTCGGCGAGCGTTCGAAGCTCCATCGGTGATGTTGAGTCGGCGGTCAGGCCGACGAGCATGATCTCACCCATGATCGAAGTGATCGGGGCAAGCACCGGCTGATCGACGCCTTCCGGCAGCGTATTCCGCATGATCTGGAGCTTCTCGTTCACAATCTGTCGAGCGATATAGATATCGACTCCCCAGTCGAACTCGACCCAGACGGTTGAGAGCCCCTGTATGGAATTGGAGCGGACGCGCCTGACGCCCGAAGCCCCGTTGACGACCGTCTCAATAGGAAACGTCACCAGCTTCTCGACTTCCTCGGGCGCCATACCGTGCGATTCCGTGAGAATCGTTACAGTTGGGGCCGTAAGATCGGGAAAAACGTCCACCGGCATGTTGATGGTCACGATGACACCGAGCACAAGTATGCCCAGCGCCGCAAACAGAACAATCAACCGGTTGCGCAGACTGGCCTGCATCAGTTTATCTAACATAGAGTCACCCTCTTTCTGCCAGTCTGTATGTTAATGGGCATGGCCATGACCTATTTCGGCACTGCTCGCAGCGAGTTTGACCTGATAGCCTCCGGTAGTAACCACTCGCTCCCCCGGAGCCAATCCATGTGTGATCGCGACCCAACCGTTATGGTGCGGGCCAACCTGGACTATTCTCTTTTCAAAGGATTCTCCTCCGGATTGCACAAAGATCACATCCATTCCTTCGTCTTCATAGAGCGCAGACTTTGGAACAGCCGTAGAACTTATGCCATCGGACGCATACAATTCCACCGGCGTAGACTCATGCACTCTGAGTCGGCCGCTTTGATTGGACACCTCCAGCAGAACGGGAACCGTTCGAGTGATTGGATCAAACGCGCCACCGGTGGTCAGCACTTTCATTTCGCTGTCGGATATGGCCCAGCCACCGCCGGCGCCATCAGCCTTCACAAAAGCTCCGACCGGCTGGCCGAGTGAGCGGAAGTCGTTCTCGTAAACATTGACCCGCAGCCAAACCGTCGCCGGGTCGACTATCGCCATCAACTTGTCGCCGGCATTTACACGTTGTCCGGGGCTGACCTGCCACTCGATGATCTTGCCACTGATGGGGGCATGGAGCTCAAGTGTGCCGTTCTCTCCGCCGCCCGAAACCGACTCAAATCCGGCCTTCATGGCCAGGTAATCGTCTCGGGTCTGTTCAAACTCACGCTCCGAGATAGCCTGGCGCTCCTTGAGTCGCTGGGCTCGTTCATAGTCACGCTTTGCCTGTTCATACGCAAGTCTGGATGACGCCCAACCCTGACCCTGCACCGGCGGGGTGATGGTTGCTACGGACGCGCCCCGCTTCACTATCGATCCGGGAAGGGCCAGCCTGCCGCTCTCCCCGACATGCACGATACCGTCAACTGGAGAGACGATCTCTACGTATGCGTTCGGACTGGGAAGCACATCGCCAATCGCCCATACCGCGCGCTTGACCTCACGAGTTTCAGCCTCGGTAGTTGCGAACGGGATTTTCCACTGCTGCTCCTTCAAAAAGCTGATCTCTTCACTGCTTGCGACTTCTTCCGAATGCGGAACCTGGTCAGCAGATGCGTAGACGGCGAAACCGGAGATGTTGAACGAGTCACGCACCCCTGGACCGTTGTAGACAAGGGCGAACTCGTAGTTCCCGATATCGCGCAGTTCAACTGTCGGAGTGAAGATGCCCTCCCGGAGCAACTTCGTTTCGACGACATCATGCGAATGGCCGTCCGGTGTGACAAACGATAGCTTCACGGTTCCATCGCGCACGGGTTGGAATCCGTCGAGTATAGTCAGGTGAATAATGAAGCGACCGGGTTTATTGGCCGTCAGGACAGGATACTCCATGAACAGTTCCATCTTATCCGTCCAGAGTGTGACTGCTCTCGATTCCCCTTCATCAGCCTCGTGTGCGTGACCATCGTCAGTGTCGTCCGCTTTTGTTTCTGCCGCGCGCTCGTGGGCGTCTTCGCTATGATCATGATCGCCACCGGCATAAACCAGGGCCGCGCTAAGCAGGGCGAGTAGTATCACATATCGTAGTGTTTTCATTCTTGATATCCTCATCTTAGAACCTGACCAATGAGTCCCCCGTCAGGGCCTCGAGTTCGAACAGGTTCTCGTAGTAACGGATCAACTGGTGGTAGTAGTCCTCCAGACCGGCTGTTTCAATCTGAATGGCATTAAGCAATTCACTAAGCGTCAGCCAGCCTTCTTCATACGAATACAGCAGATTGTTCAGCGCCTCGAGGTCTTCCTCGAAATGATCTGCGACAGTGGCCAGCATGCTCTGCGACTCGGTGATCGATCCGGTTAGAGCCTTGACTTTTCCCGCCACCTGGCTGCGATGGAGCGTCGCATCCTGCGCCGCAATATTGCTTTCAGCTTCGTATCTCCGGGCTTCGGCTCCATTGCGGTTGAACAAAGGCAGGCTCAGTGACACCCCCGCGACATAGCCGTCGTAATTCGGCTCGATCTTCTTATAACCGCCGTAGAGGTTTAATGACGGAATTAACGAAGCGCGAGCAGCTGACGCCTGTTTGGAGAGCGCCTGTTGCATAGAGCGCCGGGCCTGCACGCCGGGATGAGACTCTACCAGTGCTGCATAATGGTTCGCAGGCTGCAATCCAATCTCGTGATAAT
>JAHJRE010000341.1 GCA_018831055.1 Bacteroidota bacterium | reverse complement strand
GCCCCGTCGCGGTATTCGTAAAACAGAGCCTCGGCATACGACGCCCATCCTTCGTTGAGCCAGATATCCTGCCATGACTCACAGGTGATCATGTCACCCCACCACTGGTGGGACATTTCGTGCACCACGACCGGCTCCGAGGTGCCGAACGAATCGCCGGTCATGGAGCTCATCGTCTGATGCTCCATCGCGCCGCCCCAAGTGAAGAGCGAGTGACCGTACTTTTCATCGGTAAACGGATACAGGCCGAAAATCTCGGAAAACGCACCCAGGGCGTAAGGCGTGACCGCAAACTTGCCCTGAGTGTAGCTCAGCAACTCCGGATACACCGCTTGAACGATCGGCATCGTATCGAGTCCGCCGTTGTACAGAAACTCGTCATACCACACCGTGTAGGGATAGATGGACAAGGAGAACAAATAGCTCGCCATCGGATACTTTGTCGAATAGTAGAACGTATGCGTGTTGGCGCTGCTCGCAACGGTCGAATCGATCACTCCGTTCGAACCGACATAAAATGACGTGTCGACCTCGATCGCCATCGCGAACGAATCAGCCTTGTCGTCCATCCGGTCCTTACACGCCCACCACGTGCGGGCAAAATACGGTTCGGAAAGAGTCGTCATCAACTTGCGCCCGTAGAGCGTCTCGAACTTAAAAGCCTGGAACCCGCCGGTCAGCGGATGGCCGTGATAATAGAAATCAAACGAAAACTCTTCATCGACGCGATAAGTTGAATCGAGATTGACGGTGACGACGTCGCCGGACCGGCTGAATCCGAGTACTCCGGTCGGAGCCACGACCGAATCGACGGTCATGTTGTAGGCCAAGTCGACCTCGACTGCGGACACGCTCGACTGGGCCGCATCGGCCACGAATTTCACCCGGCCATAGACAATCTGCGTCGTGTCGTTGACACGCATATATATGTCATAAAACCGAACGTCGTAATTGGTTTGGGTGCTGGCGGCCTCGGTGGCAGCCAGGCCGCGATAGAACTCCCGGTCGGCCTGTACCTTTACTTTTGATTCCCAAAGACGCTGATGTATCTGAGAGGCCGGGGCATTGTCCCAGTCTACGGCAGGGTCATCGGTGGCCGTCACCGGAGCCGGACACAAAGCAATGGCCAGCGCAAAAGCTGCCGCTGCCGCGAGCACGGCCGAACGAGTTAGAAGTCTCACGAAGTCCTCCAGTCAATACGCTGCATTTGTTATATTCTTCGGCGAACTCGGCGGTAGGTTCAACCCGGATGGTGAGGAATTCGTGGGGTCGAAACGTCCTTTGTCAAGGTACGAAGATTCGGGACTAAGTCAAGTCATTTAAACGGGTTGCCGTCCGACATACCCCTTCCTCCACGCAAAAAAGCGCCGCGACCTGAGGTCGCGGCGCCATATTCAGCGATGTTAAGAGGCTCTTACTTATACGGATTTCCGCAAGGGATCGGCCCTTGCTGGAACAAGTAGGCCACAAAATAAGTCAAATCCTGGACATCCACCTGTTTGTTGCAGGTCAAATCGCCGACTATACGTGCCGGCCTTGGCTGCGGCCCCGCCTGGAACAAATAATCCACAAGATACACCAAATCCAAGACGTTTACTTCACCGTTCCAGTCGTTATCGCCGTGAAAACGCCACATCTGCAACCGCATCCGGACTTTTCCGGGGCTGTTCGAAGCCGTCGGCGCATAAACATAGAACGAATCAGGGTATTCGCCCAGCGTGAAGCCGGCAGGATCCACACCCATCTCAAATGATGCCGGGTTGATGCCCGATGTGTCTCCGGGATACATCCACGGAATGTTCTCGACTACATACCACGGCATACACCCGCCGAACGCATTACGAATACTCATGCCGACATTCGGCTGCGGTCCCGAACCCTCCTGAGAGGGGATCACGAAGGAATAATTGGAGACCCAGATCTTGGGTTGGGTCGTTCCGGCAATCACCTCATACTTCACATAGACGGTGTCATACTGCACAATTGAATTCTGGGCATAGAATATAAGCGTGTCCCAGTAGACGCCGAGCGGCAGGTCGAGATACTGCGACTGCAGCGTCACACTTGCCGGCGCCGTCCAATTCAGCACCTGGACCGTGAAGTAGTCCGATTCGCCCGTAATCTGGAACGGCATCGGACTGTCGCCGCCGACATTCTGAACGAAGAAACTGGCGATCGGGTTCAGCGCAGTGGCTCCCATCTCACACTCGTACAGAGTCAGGGAAACAGTGTCAGCAGTCACGTACATGTTCG
>JAHJRE010000340.1 GCA_018831055.1 Bacteroidota bacterium | reverse complement strand
GCTATCAAATATGAAGGTAGCTCACCTGAGCCATCAGAACTCAAAGGAGAATCTCCAATCTCTACACTATTATTCTTTACGATAAAATCTGTTGAAGCTAATAAACCAGTCAAAACATATGTTGCATTATTTGTACTTATACTTGAAGAATCATTCCATACCACATAAGCATTAGTCCAATTTTCTTTTATTGTCTTATTGACATTTACAGATTTATTTATAGAATATAATGTATTGACAGTAACACCACCGAAAGTTGCCGTCACATTCGTACCATCAGCACTATTAATCCCGCAACTATAGAGAGTCTTATTCGAACATCTGAATATAGTACCATTACCACCCTCGGCAGCAAAATCAGGACCTAATCCACCAGACACATTCACGCTTCCCGTATGCGTACCAACACCATAAAAGATAGCAATCCTACCACCTGCACCACCACCACTATCAATAGCTTGATTACCACCCATACCACCATACGCGGAAAGATTACCAGCACCTGAAAAATTATCAGCTTTTATATAGATAGAACCACCAGAACCACCACCAGAACTCCATCCAAGAGCTCCATAACCATTCCCACCATTTACATTTATCTCACCATTAAACTCAAAACTATCATTCACATTTAATATTACTAAACCTCCTCCATAACCTCCAGCCTTATCAGGGTTAGGTGTCGTCGCATTACCTCCACCACTCCCAAAATTTCTTGGCGCTAACATACTACCATAAGCACTACCAGCAGCACTTACACTAGCACCACCGTCTCCCCCGTGACCAGCTCCACCAGCACCATTAGCAGCATCACCACCTTGACCTGGACCAGTCGTTGCAGGGTAACCTTTAGCATCAACACTAAAATTACTACTAGAATCAACACTCAAATTCAATACAGACCAATTTACATTTGCATTAACAGCAGTGCTTTGTAAATTCAAAATATTTGGATTATTAACATCAGCATACTGCATTATATTACTGGTAGTTAGAGTAGATGAAACAAAAGTCAACGACTGGCCAGATAATTTCAAAGTAATATTGTTACTAGCAGTTATGCTCAAAGCATCATAAATCTTAGAAGTCAATTGAGATCTATTCAACAATACAGAACCGTTAGCTTCAATAGTTGTACTGTTAGCTAAAAAATCATCACCATACAGATAGACATCATCACAATCAACGCCACCATTACCAGAATTTTTAATATTAACATTAGTCAAATTTAAAGTATTAGCAATAGTCATATTGAAATCATAACTTGTACTATAACAAGTAATACTAACTCCATCCATTCTCACAAAATCAGTAGCATTAAATTGAACAGACTGATTCAACCTTATGGTAGCACTATATATAGTAATATTTTCATAATTAGCATTCTGTGTAAACTCCCAACCTTCTGAAACAGTAAGAGTATTATAATTTTTATTTATGAAAGCCAACGTGCCCGGAGCACCATCAGTTGCAATACCTGGCCCAGTTCCTCCGGTAACCTTACTTTCATCATATGTTATATCTTGAATAGTGTTAAAGTATACAACAATTCTACCACCAGAACCACCACCACCATCATCAGCTTGGTCACCACCATTGCCACCTCTCGCTGTAAAGTTACCAAAACCTTTCAATGTTGAAGTGTTAACAAAGATGGAACCACCAGAACCACCACCACCACCTCTTCCTAATTTACTCTCACCAGTTTCACCATTAGCAACAATTGTTCCATTCAAATATAATATATCTGAAATATTAATATATACTGCACCACCACCAGAACCACCAGCTGCTAATCCACCACCTGTACCATTACCACCACCACTACCTAATTCTGTTGGTATCAAAGCATCACCATAATGCGTTCCACCTGCAGCACTTTGAGAACTAATTCCACCAACTGCACCATAACCACCACCACCACCACTGTTTGAAGCATCAGTACCTTGTCCAGGACCAGTGGTTGCAATATAACCATACTCTGAAGTGTTCATAGAACCGCCGTCTTCAATAGTCAGATTAGCAGCTTGTATTTGTATATAAGATCCTTTAGTTGCAGTATCAACCCTTAACTGCCCAGTAGAAGTTATGTAAACAGAATTACAAATCAAATTATCAGTTATCGTCTGCGTATCAGAGATAATCCAATTACCAAAATCAGTATCACCTGTACAGTTAGGATAATTATTTCCTTGCAATATAGTTATATTATTACTACACTTTTCTATACCATCACCATAACCATCATTAGGTGTTATACAAGCAGTCCAATTTTCATCAGGAGAAGTCTCAGAACTAAGTATAAGATCAGTCCTATTCTGATAGATAGCCAAGATCTGATTTTCAGATAAAGATTTATTATATATCATCACCTCATCAATAGAACCATTAAAATAAGCCTGCGCAGCAACACTCTTAGCAATAGCTATTGGCCTAATCTGAGTATCATATAAGGATGTCAATGCAGGAGGCGTCGCATCATCACCAACACCATTCACATAAACCTGTATTGCAGTACCATTCCATGTACCAGCAACATGATACCAAGCACTCATGTTAGGAATCTCGGTAGTACCGGTAGCATACACACAACTTCCAATAGTACCATCAGCACAAGCGATAAACCTTGCATTATGATCCCTTATCTGCAACGTCCAAGACCTATCATCTGATGTAGAATAATATTTGCTTACAATCTCACCATCACCATCAGGCCCAGCTAAATTCTTTGTCTTAATCCAGGCCATCACAGTAAACTCACCCATATTACTGAAATTTATCCCTGTCTGAGTATTAGTCACATTAATATAATCATCAACACCATCAAACTCGAAAGCACCATAACCATCATAACCTCCCGTACGATTGAAAACTGCTCCGTTCTTAACACTTCCATCAAAAGAATAACCCGAATAATCTTTGACAATAATACTATCAGTAGAACCATTCTCAAAAGGCATATTTAAAACATGTAATGAAGTACCATTTAATTTCCAATTAATTATATTCTTAACAGTATCATCATCATTGGTATCAAAAGTTGAAATATTATATACAGTCAAATTATCGGAAGATAAATTATTACCACTAGTTGAATTCAATATAGGCGTATCATGTGTCGGAGCAAAGTTGCTCGATGTAAAATTACCATCAAACTCTATAGTATTGTTTGATGAATCGTTGATATAGATTGTGTAATTGACCAGACCAGTAAAAGAGACGTTTGTATCAACACTTAACGTATAGTAGCCCTCTACCAACGTTAAGAACCCACGGAAGAACTCGGCGCCTCCCTTAATGGTCTGCCAAATAATCACGAAAACTGAAGAAATATCATTATCACCAGGAGTAACTGAAACATTGAACGTAATATTATCTCCCCTTTCAAATGGAACTGTTGCATTAACAACAGCACCCGACTCATTGTAAGCTGTAACATTATTCACACTTTGCAATGAACCATACTTTATAGTAATATTATGGAACTCTTGATCAGTATCATTGAAATTGACTTTATACATCAAATATTGTGATGGTAGTAACGAAGAAATATCACAATAGGCAAAATTGGTACAAGTCAACGTAAATGGATCATCAACACAATTTATATCATCACACGCTGCCAAAGAGATGTTTACTTCTGTTCCACCATAACCCCAACTCAAATTAGACCAGAAGACTGTTGTTCCCATATCTCTAACAGAAGAGTTATAGTAGGCTGAAATATTTGTACCGACGATATCCACATACCCTGTAGTTAAATTAACAAAAGTGTTGTTATGCTGCCCCAAATCCCAATTGGTGAATGTGAAGTTTGTACTATTCACTGCTCTTACATTATCTGTTGATTTTGCCTCACAATTATAGATATAGGGTCTATCAATCAAAGTTTTAACTGGCAAGAAATCAGACAAGTTTCTAGTCCACTGGCTACTGTTAGTCGTTCCAGAAATGTCAGTAGTTCCATTTGATATGAACAAACCATTCAAATCATGCCACAAGGTGATATTATCTAAAGTCAACCCATAACCTGCCGCACTGCAATTGAATATAATATTATTAAAATTAATAGTGTTATTATTCTGTTCAGGCCGATTCAAATTCACAACCATTACACTATTAGATGAAAAATTCCCATCAAGCATACTTGTAGAATTTGTAGAATCATTTGAATATATCGTGAAATTAACCAACTTACCACCAAAAGATTCATTTATCACTACATCCAATGTCCAATAATCTTCGATTAGAGTTAACAATCCTCTGAAATATTCTGTGCCCCCTTTGATAGTATCCCAGATGATAATGAATACTGAAGACACAGGATTATCTGTCTGCAATACAGAAACATTAACTGTGATATTTGACCCGCCAGGTAAAATCTCAAAGGGTATTGACGAATTCACAATGGACGGTGTTGAATTATATATAGTAACATTATTTATCGAAGGTGGATCTGCATATTCCTCAACCCTTATCTCATGAGG
>JAHJRE010000339.1 GCA_018831055.1 Bacteroidota bacterium | reverse complement strand
TGGCGGGGAACTCAACGTCCGGATAGGCATCGAGCGAGACGACCACTTCCTGGCCGGTGTCGACTTTGTTCGCGTCGACCTCGGAGACGGTCGTTTCCACGATCATCTCGCCCAGGTCAGGAAGGTTGACCAGTCCCTGGCCGGGCCACGGCGAGTCGCCTTCCTGCACTTTTTCCATCGAGCTGCCCTTCCATATTTCGAGATAGACAACCAGCCCCGGCAGAGGCGCCTTGAGCGTCATCTGCTCCAGTTCACGCTGAGCCTGATTGACTTTGTCCTCCGCGCGGTTGACCTCGACTTCGGACTTCTGCACGTCGGCCGAAAGTTGATCGAGCTTCGCCTTGAAATTGAGCTGAGCCAGTTCGAGCTCCATCTTGGCTTCCTCGGCGACCCTGGGTGCTTCATACTTCTTCTCGTCGTAGTTACGCCTGGCGCGTTCGAGATCGAGCGTGAGCTGTTTCTCCTGGATCGTATATTCCTGCCGCGCGCGCTCGAGCGCGGCCTGCGTAATCTTGAAGTTGGATTCGTGCTCCTGAAGGTCCGACAGCTGTTGCGTAGCGTCGAACTTGATCACCGGGTCGCCCTTCTTCACCGTCGATCCCTCCGGCGCGAGCCAGGTGATCTGGAGACCGCGGATACGCGGCGCCGACAGCGTCACTGCCCGCTTGGCGTTGACCGAACCGTTTTCGTTCAGCGCAATGACGAACTCGCCGCGCTGGGCATATGCGGTCGGGATGTCGACCGCAGTGGTGAACAGGGCATTGACGATCAGGTAACCGCCGAGCACGACAGCGAGCACGATGATCACATAGAAGTATTTTTTCACGCGGCGGGTCCTTTTTTATGAAACACGCATTCTCCCGTTATCTCAAAAGAGGGCAGACCGGATATTTTCCGGCTGTACAGGTCTTGTACTGACATTACAAAGCAAAGGTTGCTTCTTTTTTCTCTCACTTCCATCGGCGGTGTGTCCACATCCACTGCCCCGGACAGCGCCGGATATGATCCTCCAGGAAACGATGGTATCGTCTCGTCATGTCGTCGACCGCCTGCTCCGAGTCGTCGTTTTCGGGCGGATAGATCGGGTCGCCGGTGATGAAGACATGGCGATCGTAACTTTCGCGGCGCATCAGGAACGGCAACATGGGCGCCCCGGACTTCACGGCGAACATCGCCGGACCTCGGGCCGCAAGAGCGCGGCGGCCGAAAAAATCTATCGGCAGACCCGAACCGGTATGCTGATCACCCGCGATACCGACCAGATGATTGGCTCGTAACGACCGGATCACCTGCCGTGCAGCGGTTTGGGCCGGGATGACATCGACCCCCATCGCCCGGCGAAACGACGTCAGCAGCCGGTCGACGCCGGCGTTGTGCTGCACCCCGACCAACAGATCCATCGGGTATCCCTGCACCGCGAACCATGCTCCGAGCATCTCCCAATTGCCGAAATGCGCCGTGCAGACCATCGCCCCGTTCCCGCGCGCGAGCGCTTCATCGATAACCCGCTTGTCCGGCCCGACAACAATCCGGTCCAGGCGCTCTCTTGACGTCACCGGAAACCGGGCCATCTCGATCAACGAGCGCGATATGCTCTGAAAAACGTCGCGAGCGATGTCTTCCAGTTCCGCCCCGGAGTGTTGTTCACCCAGGGCCTGACGCAAATTGTCAAGCGCCACGCGGCGGCGCGAGCCATACAACCGGTAGACCAACTGGCCGAGTCCGGCCGCAAACCGATCAGCGCCCCGGGGCGACAGCATCCCAACCAGCTTCGTGCCGGCGAGGGCGAAAACGTATTCGACCGTGTCGCTCAGCGTCGCCATGGTTCGTCGTCGTCGGGTTCCTCCGGCATGTCAGGGTCGCCGTATTCAAAATCGGTGGATTGGAGCTTCTCCTCCCGTTCCCACTTCTTATAGTATTCACGCCTCTTGCGGTAGCGCATAAATGCGCCGACCACAACGATCATCGCAAGAAACAGCCATAACCACATGGTGTCCGCCAAAATAGTGATAAGATTATATCGGCTC
>JAHJRE010000338.1 GCA_018831055.1 Bacteroidota bacterium | reverse complement strand
CGAGTATAATTTTCATCCCCTCGGTGAGGACACGCGAGCGCAGAATTTCGGTGTTGACGCCGTCGGACAAACCCGGCCGCAACGGCGCCATCGCCAGTTGACCGAGAGAATCAAGATACCAGACCGCCCCGCCGCTGCGCCGACCCCCACCTTCACCCGGCATCATAGCGCCGACAAACTGCCCTTGGCCCTGCGGTTGTGAGCCGGTGGTACTGTCACCAGTCGCTCTTGGTCCGCTCTCTGTTTTGGCGGCCCGCTCTTTTTCCATACGCTTTTCGAATTCGGCAAGCTGGTCCTCGGTCGGGTTGAAACGGAGCGCCTTACTCGGAATCAAAAGCACGTCATCGTGACTCTGCGTGACAAAATCTATAGTCGCCGTCATACCGGGCAACAGGAAGCCGCTTTCGTTGTCGGCCTCGACCACAGCGGTATAGGTCACGACATTCGAGACAGTGCGCGGTTGCAAGCGAACCTGTTTGACGCTGCCGGTGAATTCCTTATCGGCATAGGTGGCGACCGTAAATCGCACCGGCTGGCCAACCTCGATTTGGCCGATGTCGCTCTCATCGATATCGGCAAGGATCTCCATCCGGGAAAGGTTCTCGGCAATAACGAACAGGGTCGGGGTGGAAAGGCTCGAGGCCACGGTCTGCCCCGCCTCGACATTGCGGCTGATTACAATACCGTTGATCGGCGATTTAATAACCGCGTATTGCAGGTTTCGTTTGGCTCTCAAAAGGGCAGCCTGGGACGATTTCAACGACGCTTCCTGCGATTTCAAGCTGACCTGAAACGGCAGATACTCGGCGTCGGAAATCAACCCGCGATCCAACAATGCTTTGTTCCGCTCGTAGTCGGCCTTGGCCTGAACGAGCTGCGCCTCGGACCGGTCGACATTGGCGTCCGCATCCATAACAGCGGCGTTCAGCAGCGTTGTATCAAGAACGGCGAGCACCCGGCCGGCCTTAACGGTATCGTTGTAATCGACATAGACCGAATCAATCGTGCCCGACACCTGGGTGCCGACATCGATCGTAGTCACCGGCGAGAGCGTGCCGGTGGCGGAGACGGTAGTTTCGATACTGCCTTTGGTGACGGTGGCAAAGTCATACGTAGCCTCGGCTTTACCAGATTTGCCGTAGATTAGAAAATAGCCTCCGACAACCACGATGGCCACCGCCGCCAAATAGACGAAGAGCTTCTTGCTCATAAACTTGTCCTCATATCGCAAATATTGTCTGCAATCTACTATAACGCAGAATTAGGACCACCGGCGTCCCCAGTCGGATTAATGAGCCTGAAGAGATACTACTATTAGTGTAAGGGGAGAGAAAGTCCGCGGCGCCGTCTGATCAAAGATACTACTATTTGTGTTAGCGAAG
The DNA here is from genome assembly GCA_018831055.1 of Bacteroidota bacterium. Classification (NCBI taxonomy): domain Bacteria; kingdom Pseudomonadati; phylum Bacteroidota; species Bacteroidota bacterium. Next base: position 975 of record JAHJRE010000338.1, on the reverse strand, counting down.
AAAAGGTCTGCAGCGCCGTTTGATCAGGGTCGACCCAACGCGTGAACCTCCCGGACCAGCCCGGCCCGGTTGTCGTGGCGGTAAAAAGCGGAGCCCATGACGAGAATATCGGCCCCGGCCACGACCACCCGCGTGGCATTCGTACCGTCAACGCCGCCATCGACAGCGATAACAGTCTTAAGACCGTGCCGGTCTATAAACGTGCGGGCTTTCTCGATTGTCGTCAGAGTCGACTCGATGAACTTCTGCCCACCAAACCCTGGAAAAACCGACATCACGAGCAGGCGATCACACTTTTCGAGATACGGTAAAACGAGGTCGACCGCTTTGTCGGGGTTGAGCGAAAGTCCGGCCTCTACCCCCATCTCGTGCAGTTTGTCGAGATGTGAGACCGGGTTGGGATGGACCTCAATGTGGAATGTGATGGCATCGGCTCCTGCTTTGATGAACGCCTCAAAGAAGTCTTCCGGGTTCGTGAGCATCAAGTGAACATCAAGCGGGAGATCGGTCAAACTGTTGACAGTCTTCACCACCGAGGGGCCGTAGGAGATATTCGGCACAAAGTGGCCGTCCATGATGTCCAGGTGGAGCTGATCGGCGCCGGCCTTGACCGTGTCGGCGATCTCATCGCCGAGCCGGCTGAAATCGGCCGCCAGTACGGAGGGAGCTATCAACGTCATGACAACAACATACGCTGTTTGGCCCGACTCCGCAAGTCCCCCGGTAACGACCGGGGAATTCGGGCACTAATTGCTCTCGACGCTGTTGTATGAGGGCAAACGGCTGTAAATCATAGTCGTTGATCGGAATCCGCTTGGGCGATGAAGAACAACAAATGGTTGAACTGGCCCGGAAAAACGATATGACAGCGAAAACACCAATCGATACCCTGTTTCTTGATATCGACGGAGTCCTGCTCACCAACGGCTGGGACCGGGCGGACAAGGCCTCGGTAAGCTCGATATACGGATTTGG
>JAHJRE010000337.1 GCA_018831055.1 Bacteroidota bacterium | reverse complement strand
GCCGCACGCCGCCACCGCGGCGTGGTCGACTTGCGTAAAGCCGCGCCGAAATAGACACTCTGGCCGGCAACCGCATTCACACGCGCTGCGACATCGGCCACCTCACTCAATTTGTTGACCGGGAAATGCTTGGACCGGCTGAGCTTGCCGGTCTTGGGGTCTGTCCAGGAAATCTCAAGAAGTCCGTTTTGAAGTTTCCCGGGCAGGTCACCAAACAAGGCCCGCAAATGGGCGTGCATGGCCTTGCGGTCGGGAGTAGGCTCGCTCATCGCCTCGCCCCCCTGGGACGAGGAGCTCCGCCATGCAGGCGATCCTTCAGGGTGCGCAGGGCGTCGGCGAAGTCCTTGGCTTTGACCTGAAGTTCCCGGCTCCAGTACTTGTCGGCCGAATTATTGCAGCCGTCTATGTCCTCGAAAGCGAAGTAGGCCCGCCCGTCATGCCATACCAAACCGACCAGGTTTTGACCGCTCGCAAGCAGTGCCGCGGCCAGCCACAGGTCCCTGGTCTGGAAGGTGTCACTCGGGTTTCGATCTCCCATCCGCATCATCATCCTTCTCATGATAGGGACGTTTGCTAGAATTAGCTGTCATCCAAACCGCTCCGAAAATCAGACATTTGGTTGACCGTTTCCCTCACAACCATGGGACGAGCGAGACCCGGCAGTCATATTTCCGTTGATCCCGTCGAGAAACTACGTACTCTCGATGGCGATCCGCGCTTCCTAAAGCGTCTTTCATGCCATCCCGCGCTTAAGATAGTCGCGCGCCTAGACCAAGAGGAGAGGGGTAAGGCTGAGGTGGCAGAGAGGCTCAAGGAACTAGATGCGACACTCGGCCAGGTCACCGGACAGATCGAAAAACTTAGGCGAGGGATAGACGCCGAAGATTCTCTCCGCCACAGGACTAAGCGATGGCACGCGCTCATTAGTGAGTCCATGAAGGACATCACTCGGGTTAAGCTTGAGCTGTCGGCAGAATTGCACATGCACGGCGATCCTCAACGCCGAGGGCTTTTCGCCACTCACCACGAACGCTACTTCTTCGCCGCCTTTCTCATCCCCTACACCGCACACCTAAAAGCAGCACGAGGGAATCAAGCCTCGCCCGATTGGAATCTGATCGAGGCATGGCTCAGAAAATCAGCGGGGATTCCAGAAGAAAAGAATCTGCGCTTGCGCTCCTGGTGGAACAAGGAAATCGTCAGGCGCAAGAGCAGCACATCACGGCCGCTGCTCTATGCCCTCGCTGCCGGAGCCGCGCTTTTCCTAGAGACGCGCAAGGCCGGCAAAAGGCCAATCTGGACGGTTGCACGGGATCATATGGGACGACCAGTCACCCGGGAATCCCACCCGCTCACACTCAAGCGCTCCTTGACTAAAGAGGACCTGTCCTATCTGCGCTGCGTATTTATGCATGTGCCCTTGATCCGCGAAGATTTCATGAAGCATTACCCTCGGACCCGGGAGTTGGCTGCGAAACTCCCCAAAAATCCTCTTGAGGCCATCGTTAACAAACGAAAGGAAAAGTTTATCAACAAGCTTCCGATGCGGGGACGTCTATCCATAGCGCGACGAAGAGACGAGGTCCTTAGCCTTGAGTATATTGAGAAGCATCTACAGGCCGAAGCGAAGGGCAAGCTATTGCGCAAAGAGCTTCGCCATCTTGCTCGCCTGTACCGGGAAGGCCTCCGCAAATCGCGTAGGGCGGGCTCTTCTAAGCTCCGCCGCTAGAATCTCGGAGGTACCCATCGGCAGGCATTCCGAAACACCGGCACGCTGCGCCCAACGTTTTAGGTCATTCCGAAACCACCTGATTTTTGACGGTGGTGTTAAAATTTGGTGAAATGGTATTTATGCCAAACGCCAAGCTCATTCATCCAAAAGAAGCCATGACCACACCGCAGGCATGCGAGTTTTTGGGCATCACTCGCCAGACTCTTTATAGTTGGCTTCAGCAGGGAAAGATCAAGCCTTGGATGAAAGTCGGAGGCGCTTCCTGGCTTTTTATCCAAAGCGAAGTCGAGAAACTCAAAGATGCCAAATACAACAGGAATCACAATGGCTCGCGCTAAAACAGGAAAGAAAAGAGTCAAGAAGAACAACGGGGCCGGTTTTTTCGCCCTTTTGGCCGAGGTAAAGGGACGCATCCAAGCAGCTCAAACCCGCGCCATGGTCGCGGTCAATACCGAACTCGTTGGCCTCTACTGGGATATCGGTCGGATTATCCATGACCGCCAAGGGCGAGAAGGGTGGGGCGCCGGCGTCATTCCCCGCCTGTCCCGAGAGCTCCACAACGAGCTTCCCGAACTTAAGGGTTTCTCCGAGCGCAATATCAAGCGGATGCTGACGTTTTACCGAGCGTATCCAACTCCCTCGGCAATTATGCCGCAGGCTGCGGCACAATTACCTATGAAAAAAGTGCCGCAGCCTGCGGCACAAAGTTCGGACTCCTTGCTTTGGTCGATTCCCTGGTTTCATCACGTAGTTCTTCTGGAAAAGGTGAAAAACCTCAATGATCGTCGCTGGTACATGGAGCAGACGCTCGCCAACGGCT
>JAHJRE010000336.1 GCA_018831055.1 Bacteroidota bacterium | reverse complement strand
TGGCGCAGAGCCTACCGGAGAATTGCTCTTTGGTGAATTTCTGGAGTTGATGAGAAGATACGACAAGCTTCATTTCACGCGCATGGGCTTGCCGAGATATAGTTTCTTCAATTCTGGAGAACACAGCATTAGTCCTGGCTATATTTCACTTACGGGAACATGGGTATTTAAGGACGGCACACCTCAAGGGATTCCTATCCAAACAAGTGTTATTGAGCTTAATAAAAACACTATGAGTGGTGTAGAAGCTATGTCATCGATTTTTTTAAAAGGCAACGACTCGTTACTTACTGTCGATATTATTCATTGGAAAATTACAAAGTGGAACACAAAAGAAATAGTGGCAGAAAATAACGCCCCAATAAATGCTTCATATACGTTGACTGTAGATTTACAGAACGAAAAGGTGTATATGTACCGTCGTCATAAAGGTGGAAAGATATTTGGGAAATTGGTATTAGAACCCAAGGTTTTGGAATTGGTCGATGGATTTAGAGTGTCGAGTGCTTTTTACAAGAAACGGCAGGAAGAAGCACGCAAGCTTTACAGCCCGGAGTACAAAAAAATGCTTGAACAGTTATCACAAACGACGGATGGCAACCACTGAGTAAACCCAGTGAGCGAAGTGGATGGTTTTTCTCCGACTTACGGTATTGTTGGAGCATCCAGTATCCAACTTTAGCTCACTCGTAGGCACTTTAGTTCACTTTAGCTCACTCCTCACTATCGAGAATCCAGAACACAGTGCCGAGTCTCGGAGATTTTTCTGGATTTCACTCGAAATCTAATCTGTTTTATGGTATAATACACCTAACTAATGGATTAGGGTCACAATAAATCGTCAATCGTAAATCATAAATCCGGGGGTCCTCCTGATGGCCATCGAAACCCAAATTTATGCCATAGGTACTTGTGCCATAGGTATCCTCGCTAACCGGCCCAACGCTATACGCTATACGCTGTACGCTGTACGAAATATGCAAAACAAACCCAATTTTCTTAGAAGTCAAATGAACGTAAAATCATATAATACAAAGCATTATGAAAATAAATCCAATTGGACACTTGGTGAAAACAAACCCAATTCAAACCCAATTCAAACCCAATCAAACCCAATTTCTTCAAAGGCCAAAATGAGCGTAAACATCTATTATACAGAGGATTATGAAAATAAATGGCTGCGGAGAGTCAGGAAAAACAAACCCAAAACAAACCCAAACAAAGCCTGTCCTGAGCGCAGTCGAATGGGCCAAATTCCGAACACTTTTTCCGCTAACGGCTCGCCCGTTAGAAGAAAAACGCTATCTTCTAACGGGGCGGGAGATTATAATGAAATCTTCAGCCAAACGTCATTTTTCCAGAGAACGCCAATTGAAAGGAGTTGAAAATGGATAAGAACGATTTAACAAGGCGGCAATTCATAGCCGCAGCATCGGCAGGCTCGCTCGCGGCTGTTACCTCAGGGACCATTCCTGCCTATGGAAACATAACTAAAAAAGCCGGCAAGCTGGCTATCCTGGGCGGTGAACCCGTCAGAAAAAACAAGAGCTGGCCTCGCTGGCCATACTGGGATGAAAATGTTATAGACTCGATATTGAAGACCACAAAGAGCAGGATTTGGTGTCGAATCCAATCTAAGACAGGTACTGTGCCCACGCTTGAAAAAAAGTTTGCCCAATTGATAGGGACGAAGCTCTGCGTGGCTACCGGCTCCGGAACCCAGGCATTACACACTTGTGTGGAGGCGCTTGGAATTGATGCGGGCGACGAAGTCATCACCTCACCTTATACCGACCCGGGGACAATCGCTTCCATTTTGTCCGCCAGGGCGCTGCCCGTCCTGGCTGACCTGGACCGCGAATCTTATCAGCTCGACCCGGAAGACGTGGAAAGGAGGATTACCGAAAACACCAAAGCGATTATGCCCGTGCACATGATGGGCCAAGCCTGCAATATGGACAGAATCATGGCCATTGCCAAAAAGCACAATTTGAAAGTGATTGAAGATGCCGCCCAGGCACACCTGGCCGAGTATAAGGGTAAGAAGTTAGGAACCATTGGCGACCTCGGATGTTTCAGCTTCCAGTCGAGCAAGACAATTGCCTGTGGAGAAGGCGGTGCAATAATAGGAAACGACGAAGAGCTTATGGACAAATGTTACACCGTCCATAATCACGGCACATCCCGCCGGGGACGCACCGAAGTGGCCGGTCCAAAATACCGGATGAATGAGTTCGAGGCGGCCGTGCTGCTGGGCCAGTGGGACGGTATAGAGGAACGCTTTGCCCGCCGCAATGAAAACGCCGCCCATCTGACCTCCAGGCTCAAAGATATTCCCGGCATATCCCCCCAGAAATTGTACGAAGGCACCAACAGCGGCTCTTTTTACATCTATGCTATGACCTATCGAAAAGAACACTTCAAT
>JAHJRE010000335.1 GCA_018831055.1 Bacteroidota bacterium | reverse complement strand
TTTTGGTTAAAATCCGAACCTACTTTGACGAACATCCGGACGAGGACTGAACCGCGCCGCCGCTCGCTCCGCTCGGACGGCTCGCAGGCGAAAAGTTTCCTCCCCCAACCCCCTCCATTTTTGTCCGCTCGCCGGAAAGCAGGTTTGGTAATTTGTGGATTAAAAATGCAGATTTTGCTATTATCTATGTATGAGCAATCAAAAAGGTTTTATAGGTATCATTGTGTTTATTGTAGCAGTAGCCATCATTGGCGTTGCTGGTTATTATTTTGTTGCTAATAAGCAACCAAATCAATCGTCTATACCAACCACTGGAACCGAACAAGGAATCGCAAAAAACACGGACAGTCAAAACATACAGTCGAACCAGAAATTTCCAAAACAAGACGAGAAACCATCAAAAACTACTCCGAGCTCCGTTTTGATTTTTGTTGATGAAGAAGTTTATACGACGTTACCAAACGAATTAAATCGATTTAAGGACGATATTGCAAAAGATTTGGGAGTAGAGGTATCTCTTCAGCACGCCGTGTATAAGAGCCCGCTCGAGATAAGAGAAACTATCAAAGAATTTTATCGCACGAAAAAATTACTTGGCTCAATCCTTATAGGCGATATTCCCACGTTTTATAGGGACGACGGATTATATACGGACTGGTTTTATCAAGATTTGAGCGATTATTGTGCACTGGCCAATGACGGCAAGTTTACTGCCACTCGTTCATGTAATACTTTAGACGCTGTATCGAGGCGAGAAATTTTCAGTGGAAGAATCACCCCTCCAGTTAAAGGACAAGAAGGAATCGTTTTAATAAAAAAATATCTTGATAAAAACCACGAGTATAGAAGCGGAAATATCTCATTCCAAAAACGGTTATTGGTTTATCCTGCCGCGATTATAAATGAAATCAACAATAAAACTCCGGCGGCAATAAAAAATGGTTTGGATTCAAATTTTGATTTTTCCTTGTCTCGGCTTGATAGATATTCTAAGCCCTCGGTAGATTTTATTAAAGAAACAAGCTACGAAAATGCCAAGACAGAATATCTCAATAAGTTAAAAATGAATAGTTATGAGGCCGCCCTCATCAATGTTCACGGCACCACACTTGGTCAATTTATATCAGGCGGTTACGGACAAGCAGAAGTAAATTATCAAGATATTAAAAATGTTGCGCCCAATATATTTTATGTAAATCTACTCTCGTGCAGTAATGGCGCGTTCAAGGAATTAAATTATCTTGCGGGTTGGCTTTTGTTTTCTGGTAACACTATGGTTGTCAATGCACAATCGCAGCCAGCTTTCATTGGGGGGTTCGTCGCAGATCCTCCAGTCGAGCCAGTATTTTTTATTCCATTGAATACTCTCGGTTCAAATATTCCTATCGGGGATATGATAAGAAGGGATGATTCTTTGTTTGTGACCCAAACATTTGGAGACCCGACATTACAATTACCATCAGATGCGAGCGGCGGGTCCAAATTGTCCGTGTCTAAACAAGAACTCAATTTCGGTGTTGTTGATAAGGTTAGAACAGAAACAATAACAATTCGTAATAATAGCAACAATATACTTGAATTGCGCCGATTACCAAACGGTGGGTTAACTATTGATGGTCAACCTTCAGTTACAGTTTTGAAGCCAGAAAACTATATTGAACCTCCTCTGGGGGTTAATTTTCTTGGATTTGATACGCCTAGCATAATCCCATACAGCGAGATAAAAGTGTTGCCTAATAAAGAAATTACTATTGATATTGGTTTTGCGCCAGCTGCGTTTCAAAAATCTAAGTTGTACAAAAAAGGCAAATACTTTGATGCTATAACTTTTATTACCAATGACTCCGCAAAGCCCTATTTAGAAATCCAATTGCGAGCAGAGGTACAGTAAAATTGATTTGCTTTCCGGCGAGCGGACAAAAATGGAGGGGGTTGGGGGAGGAAACTTTTCGCCTGCGAGCCGTCCGAGCGGAGCGAGCGGCGGCGCGGTTCAGTCCTCGTCCGGATGTTCGTCAAAGTAGGTTCGGATTTTAACCAAAA
>JAHJRE010000334.1 GCA_018831055.1 Bacteroidota bacterium | reverse complement strand
TGGGCGTGAAATAGTTGAGAGAACTACCTTAAATGGTAGTGGAAAAAAGTATTTAGAACACAAAGAGATTTATGTGATGGGTATATTAACAAGTTTTACAGATTGTAAAAAAGCAGAAAAGAGAATTAAGGAGGTTTAGAAAATGAAAAATGAAACATTTTATAGATGTAAATGTGGTAATGAATGGACTACACAAAAAAGTAAAACTTTACCACATTTAAGTAGAGATTATATAGATAATTCAACAAAAGAAAAACCATTTATTAAAAAATGTAGAAAATGTTTTTTGGAAAGAAGTTTAAGGCGGTTTAGAAAATGAAATGTCACATTTGTAAAAATGAATTAACAGAACAATATATTTATTGGAAAAGACATTTAAGTAATTATTGTAAAAAATGTTTTTCTAAAAATTATTGGGATGGAATAGATACAAAAGAAATAGAATTTAAAGAGGTGCAACAATGAATAAACAAGAAGCATATGAGATTATTAATGGGATAGGTGGAATATGTGCAACAGAAGAAGAAGTGGAACAAGCATTTAAAGTATTAAAGAAGATTTAGAAGAATGATTAATAATATGAAAGAAGAACTTAGTATTAAGGAAAGAAGGTTGCATTTCAAGAATTATTATGTTAAAAATAAGGAGAAAATATTGCTTCAACAAAAAAAATATCGTTCCAATCCAAAGGTTAAGAAGAAGTTGAACGAACGTGAAAAAATTAAATGGTTTGCTGTGTGTGAGCGTCAGAGATTCTTAATTAATAATCCTATTGAATTGGAAAAGATTAGGATTAGGATTATGAATGATTTAATAGATTAAAAACTAAAATAATAGGAGGAAAATAAGATGAAAATTGAAATTAGAAACATAGATATGGAATGTAATTTATTCGGAAGAGATAATTATAATGATTTAGCTACATTTATGAAGTGGTATGTTAAATATGAAGATATGAAACAAAAAGTAAATCATATAAAAGTAGTTATTGAAATTCACGAAAAAAAAGAGATTTGAAATGAAAATTAAAGAATTAATTTGTAGTTTAGTTGTTGTTTGTTGGTTTGTTTTGTGGTATTATACTTTTCCTATTAAAAATCCTGATATAAATATTGAAATTGTTGTTATGGGTAGTTTTTTCTTATTTCTCTTTATATTTATATCTGTTGATTTTATTAGATATAGTTTGAAAATAACAGGAGGTTTAGAAGATGAAATGTGAAAATTACGAAGAATGCGGAAATGAAACAACGAATTTATTTGGTAAAGAATGGATAGTTTGTTCAAAATGTTTAAAAAAACATCATCCAACATTATTTGATTAAGGAGGTTTAGAAGATGAAAAAACATATATGTATGAAGGAATGGATTAACGGAAATGAAGTTAGCATTTCTGTTGATAATAATGCCTGTGAGGGATTTAGAGCTGAAGTCGTTATCTTTACAAAAGAGATAACTGACATAATGGATACATCAGGGACAATAGTTTTAGGTTCATCATTTAATCCAACTTATATGGCGGAGTTAATTCTCGAGGCAAATAAGATAGCAACAAAAAAGAAAGGAATAATAAAACCATTCAAGGCAAGGTTCTTAATGAACGGAGAGAGTTTAGAAGATGAATAAACAATATGAAAGAATACTTGAAAAGGATTATCTAAATGAAACATTAAATGAAATTAGAAATAATAGGAGGTTTAGAAGATGAAACAAGAAAAGATTATTGAATTATTAATCGAATTATCATTGGATATTTTAGATATTTGCACAGATGAGGAAAATAAATTTTATTTTTCTAATAGATTAAGTTTTCTTATCGAGAAATTAAAAGAGGCAAAACAATGATACATACAACAACAGAAGCAGAATTTGATGAACAAGGCCGATTAATAGCACTAAAAGGCGAGTGTAAAGCAAAAGACTTACGAGGTGAAACAGATGAGAACTGAGGATGAGATTAGGGATTTAAAAATAATTCTGGAAGGATATAAAAGGAGTTATATGAAATTAGGAAATATGAGCAGAATTGATGAATGCATAATTAAGATTGACATATTGAATTGGGTGTTGGAGGTTTAGAAGATGAATATGCCTAAACCCATCAGTCATTGTCCTGTTTGTTTTCAATTAATTTTTAATGATTCCTGTTTTTGCAGTGAATTGGATATTAGTGATTTAGAGGTGTTGCAATGAAAAAACCATTAATTATTCGTATTTTGCACAACAACCCCGAGTATAGTGATAAGGTCTACATTAATTCTTTCAGGCAGTATAACAGACCTCTCCTTTTCAGGGTCAGGGAAAGGTTCAATACTTTGTTATTACTTTTTAATAATAAATTCAAATAGAAAAGTATTTAAATTAAATAACTTAAATACTCGATGAGGTTAACAATTAAAAATGACTATTACAAGAACAAGGATTACTATTTCAGTGGAACCTGAAGTGATAGAGACAATTCGCAGGTACAATCTTAATGCTTCAAGAATCTGCAACAAGGCTTTAAAGGACTGGGCCGGCGTTGTTAATGAGAAGATGTATAATAAACTTATCAGGGAAGGGGTGAATTAAATTGTATGGTTCAATATTCATGAGAAAAAACAAAACTGACAGGAATAATATTGCTGACATTTTCAGGCGTCACATTCCTGTTTGTCA
>JAHJRE010000333.1 GCA_018831055.1 Bacteroidota bacterium | reverse complement strand
TTATAGATGAGAATAAGATTGAAAAAGAAAAAACATCTTTGTACAGTCAATTGTATAAGAAATTTAGGAAGGTAATATATGCTGGAACAACAGCAGTCTTATTGGGTGTTCTTGGTTATTGTGGAGTTAGTGGAACATATGAAAGTTTAAGTCAAAGACCACAAATACAACCACAAGTTAGAACAGCACAAATACAAGAACAGGCAAAACCATTAGAAAAAATAGTTGTTGGGAAAGAAGGTAAAAGTAAGGTATTTTTTTATGAAGGAACAGATGTAAAAATTCCAGGAACAGTAGAATACAAAATTCAAAAAGGTGATAGATTATGGAGTTTAGCAGAAGCATTAGGAATTTCACAAGCAAACATTCCAAGGTTTGTTAATGAACTTGTTGAAAAACAAACAGATTATGAAAATTCTGAATCATTTTTAGAAAAGATTAGCAAAGATACAATTTATGTAAGTAATGGAAAGATATTGCATGGTTCTGATGGAATAAAAGGAGATTCACTTGATGTTGGAGATTCATTTTACATTGATGAAAGTTTAATTAATAAATATGGGGGTGATTTTGAAAAAGTAAAAGAATTAGGAAATTTAATTGTCAAAGAAGAACCAAAACAAAAGCAAACACAAAAAGTAAAACAAGTATCAGAAAAGAAACAACCAAAACAAGAACAAAAAGAAAGTAAAGAAACTGTTGGATTATACATGCCTAATCAAGAAAAACCATTTGGTGTATTCCAAAGAGATTTTGCAAATGATGCTGAAAAATATTATGAAAATTTAAGTGGACAAGATATTGAGCAAAAAGCATGTTCATATTCCACTCATTTAAGCATAGAACTTCCAGCAGCTGAAACACAAAGAGTAACAGAGAATTACATTAAAGCAAGACTTGGCAAGAATATGAATATGGATGTAATGGAAGCTTATTCATTACTTGATAATTTAAAAGTAGAAGAAAAGAGACAATTTGTAAAAGACTTTGAATTAGATTATGAAAAAGCAACAAATAATATTTATGATATGTATAAGCAAGGCAAGAATATGGAGCAAATTGTAAATGATGCAGAATATTCTTGGGTTGATGAAGAACTTGTTAGGCATGTTGTAGCATATTAATAGTATTTTTGTTTATTGGATATTAAGAAAATGAATATACCTGGTTATGAAATTCTTGAAGAAATAGGTAAAGGGGGATTTGGAGAAGTATACAAAGCAAGACATATTGTAACAGGAGAGATAAGAGCAATAAAAATAGCATTTCCAAATACTGCAGAATTCTTAAGAAATGAAGCAAATTTGGAAGAGATACTAGAATATCCAACAATTGTAAAAAATTTTGAATATAATCTTTCTGCTGATAGACCTTATATTGTTAGAGAATATATTGATGGTGAAAGTTTGCAGCAAAAGATGAAGAGAGTTGGAAAATTTAAAATTGAAAAAGCATTAGAGATTACAGAAAATGTTTTAGAAGCTATTGCTTATGCTCATTCTAAGGGTGTAATTCATAGAGATATTAATCCTTCTAATATTTTAATTGATAAGCAAGGTGATGTTAAAATTACTGATTTTGGTTTAGGAAAAGCAATACAAAAAGCAAAAACGCAAGTGTATGTTAAAAAACAAGAAGCACAACATTATGGCAAAAAACAAGGAACACAACAATTTGCTGGAACAATAGCATACATGGCACCAGAACAAAGAGATGGAAAGCCAGCAACAGAAAAATCAGATATGTGGTCTATTGGAGCTGTCTTATACAGGATGATAACTAATAGAGCTCCTGGTGGTCTTGATGATATAATGGAATTGAATCCAAGAATTACTTCAGAATTAAAAGAATTATTAAAAAAATCATTAACAACAGAGCCATCAGAAAGATATGATAATGCACATGTATTTTTAGGTGATGTTTATTGTACATTAAAGAATTATGAAAAAGCAGAACAAAAATTCGAAGATTTTCCTTTTCCTTCAGAAACACATTTTCCACAACAGCATATAGAACCAAAAATAAAAGCAAGCCATGAACAACAAAGAAGAAGATTAGAAAGACGAGACGCATGGATGAATTTTTCTAGCTCAGTAAGACGTGCAGGAGATTCTGTTATGGAAGGAGCATTAGTTGGCGCACATGGTTTTTTGAAATATGTGTTACCAATAGCTTTGGTTGGAACAATGGCTTATTGTGGTATTAGGGGATGCGATTCTTTACCTAAGTCTCTTAATTTTTCTAATAAATCAAATATAGTATCACAACAAGAAAATTATGCAACATACACAATAAAGAAAGGAGATACATTAAGTGAAATTTCAAGAAATAGTTTGGTAAGTTTAGATTCAATACTTGAAGCAAATCCAGAAATAAAAGATCCAAATAAAATTGAAGTTGGACAAAAAATTAAAGTACCAAGAACATCTTCTTCTAATTATAGAGATCCTAAAGTTGAGACAAAAAGAGAGACTGCTCCTGCTGTAGAGAAGAAAGAAGAATCACAAAAACACATATATGGAATGCCAATTAAGCTCGAAGAAATTAGGAACCTAACTCCTTATAAGAATCTTGAATCTGTTAATGCAGTTCCAAAGGATTTAGATTTAGATGGAAAAAGCGAAATCTTTGTTATTGGTAAATCTCCTGGTGTAGAATACTCTGTTTCAGATTTTCATATCTTTTTATTAGAACAAAAAAACAATAAATGGAATTTCAAGTCTTTAGAAACAATAAAATCTTTAGAAGGTGTTTGTGGTAATCCATATATTTATAATTTAGGAAATGATGTGAAAAAAGAAGTTTCAGTATTAGTTTCAGGAGAAGGAGAATATACACATAAAATTTTTGGTTATATTGGTAATGATTTTAAGAAAATTGGGCAAACAAATTATCTTTTTGGACTTGATGATAATCCGGTAATTGAAATTATTGGTTCTGATAATGATAGGCAATTTAGTATAAGATATAATAAGCAAGGCGATGATGGAAGACTTAAGATATTTAAAGACACATATAAGTTAAAAGAAGATAGAGTTACTTTTTTACAACAAAAAATTTATGATTGGGAAGAAGCATTTTCAAGCCACTAGCCTTTCTAATCTAGAAAAAACTTGTTGTGCTGGTTCTCTGTAAGCACTATAAATTTCAAATTCATAAGCAAGTTTTTTTTCTTTTAGTTCATTCAAAGCTTCTTTAAGTTTTCTTAAGTAAGCTTTATCTTCTAATGCTGTTGGCTTTGAAATAGAAGAAAGCTCATCTGATAATTCTTCAAATCTTTCATACCATTTTAATGCAGGTGTATTTCCATAATAAATTTCTCTTA
>JAHJRE010000332.1 GCA_018831055.1 Bacteroidota bacterium | reverse complement strand
TATGTTATTATGGACGAGCTTGATAATAAAATAACTGATTTTGCCGATGTGCCGTCAGGAGCGATTACCATAAGGTTCTATTATCCTGCCGACCTCACCCGCGCGCAGGAAAACAAACTGAGGATTGTAAAACTGGACGAGGATAAAGGTGAATGGGTTATCCAGGAAGATTTTTATATCAACACTTCCGCAAAATGGATAGAAGCCCAACTTTCGAGCCTCTCGGTATACAGCTTGATTGAGCTTTCGTATTTATCGCCGGACGACGTTTACGTCTATCCGAACCCGTGGAGGAGTGGAATGGGATATACCGGAGTGACGTTTACAAACTTACCGAACACGTTAAAAATAAAAATTTATACGATAACTGGGGAGTTAGTGCGGACGATAAATAAGGACAATTCGAATACCGACGCCGTATGGGACCTCCGCAACAACAGTCGAAGGGATGTAGCCAGCGGAGTGTATTTTTACATAATATCTAAGGATTCAGGTGAAAAGAAAAAAGGAAAATTAGCGATAATACGCTGACTTTTTCTTAATCAGTCTTTTCGTTCAAAACCGCAGAAAGTTTATTCTGCGGAAAAAGCTATCTCCCTTGGAGCCTGAGCAACATTCCGGCTTTGTGTGGTGGAGAAAACGGAGAAAACGGGGACATCCCGGATAAAAATAAAAACAGGGGCTCTGTCGGCAGGCGGGAAACTGGAATTTTGAGAAATCAACTCTTGACAAATCTCGACGCTTTTTATTACATTTGTAATACGGGGAGGTGATTATGACAATAACTGCAAGATTAAAAGAAGTTACCGATAAAAAACTTCGTTTGCTCTGCAACCTTGAAGGAGTTTCTAGGACAGAGATCATCAAAGAAAGTATAGAGGAGTATTTTAATAGACATGTTCCCGGTATTGCTCCTTATGAAATGGGGAAAAATTTATTCGGGCGCTTCGCAAGCAGCAAAGGTAACTTGTCTATAAATGGGAAAAAATATCTAAAGAAAAAATTACGTGAGAAACACATTCGCGACAGCCGTAATTGATACAGGCCCCCTGGTTGCCCTGTTTGATCGCTCTGACAGGCATCATCAGAAAGTAAAAACTTTTTTAAAAGATTACTCCGGTAAATTGATTACTTCGTTATCTATAATAACAGAAGTTACTCATTTACTTGATTTTAATATAGAAGCGCAGGTTGATTTTTTAAAGTGGATTCATGCGGGGGCAATAAGCGTTTATGAGATAACTGAATTACAATTTGATAGAATAATTGACTTAATGACAAAATATTCGGATAGACCGATGGATTTCGCAGATGCGACTTTGATAATAATTGCTGAAGAGGTTAATATTAAAAAAGTAATTAGTTTAGATAATGATTTCTCTATTTACAGAATCAAAGGAAAAAGTAAATTCGAGAATCTTCTTCTTCATTAAAAACCCCCTGACTGATAATTTAGATTATGTAAACTTTTCATCGCAGGATAAAATTACATTCTGCCGGTTGGCGATTAAGGGTTTTAGTTTTCTGCTTTTGACTCTTTGACGATAAGTTCGATTGAAGGGAAATCAATTTTTGAATAAATATAAAGAGCTGCTTTGATGTTTTTTGCGGGGACGAGGAATTCTTTTCTGAGCGCCTCAACAAAATTAAGGGTTCTTATAGTAGATAAACTTTTATCAGAGGTGCGGGTTCTTATCTCAAGCGTCGGCTCAGGTGTTTCAGTTAAGACATGCCCGAGAGCGGAAATAATTTCTTCGCCTTTTTCAGTTAGAAGATTATTATTGTCAAACAGTTCCCCGCTGTTTAGTTCCACGAGCGTTTCGTCTTTTCCTTTTTTTATCAGCACATCAAAATAAAACACGTCTCCGTTAAACCTGTATTTTTTTCCGCTTTTAACTGTCAGAATCAGCACGGGAGAATACGGTTCCCTCGCGTGAAATTTCGTTATGTCTTCCTCTTTCAGGTCGATTTGCACGGGAACTTTCCCCGTCCCCTTGTATTTTATCGTCTTTCGTCCGCGGGAATCAACAACCACGACCTCCCAATTTTTTGTCTCCGCTTTGCATTTTGTCACGAAACGTCCGTAATAAAACGGTTCCCCTGCTTTTTTCCACACAAGCGGGATTCTATGACTGCGCAGCAGCCCGGAGGTATCCGAAGCAAGCGAATGAACGTCGGGCGCGGCCTCCCGGCGGAGGAATGAAAAAGAGTCCTCGTTCATGATTGACCCGCAGATTTTTCCGTAGTCGGGTTTTAAAATTTTCACGACGGGTTTTCTGCCGGAACTTTTAACGACGACTTTCATTTCGCGCGTTGTTCCTCCG
>JAHJRE010000331.1 GCA_018831055.1 Bacteroidota bacterium | reverse complement strand
GAGAATATTCCAAGGCGGGCGAGTATGTTTACGACCACCCGTTCCTCTGGGGTTCCAAACGCACCGGACCGGATCTGCATCGGATCGGCGGAAAATATCCCGATGCCTGGCATTACAACCATATGATCGATCCGATCACGATGTCGCCCGGCTCGATTATGCCGCCCTACCCGTGGTTGGCCGAAAAGAGGGTTGATTTCAGCGGAACCGCCGGAAAGATCACGGCAATGCGCAAATTGGGCGTGCCGTACCCGGTCGGATACGAAGTTCAAGTGGCAGCCGACATGCAGGCGCAGGCGGTCGCCATTACCGGCGGCCTTCAGGAGGCCGGTATCGAACTCGACCCCACGACCGAACTGGTGGCGCTGATAGCCTATCTCCAACGACTTGGGGCCGACATCAAAGTGAAGCCCGGCCAGTCGGCGGGAATGTAGGAAGGAGGAGGCGAGAATATGTTTACGGAAGTATTGCAATCGATCGGCGGCGTTCACGTCTACCCGGTCCTGTCGCTTATCCTCTTTGTCGTGGCGTTTTCGTTGGTGGTCGTCTGGGCGCTGTCCATGAACCGAAGCGATGTCCAACGCTGGAGCCGCCTGCCGCTCGACAGCGGCGGCGATGAACCGTCTGATGCGGGAGATAGATAATGGCTGAATACGAAGATAAACTGCTCGATCACGATTACGACGGCATTCACGAGCTCGACAACAACCTCCCCCGGTGGTGGCTCTACCTCTTTTATTTCACCATCGTCTGGGGCGTGGTCTACATGCTGTACTACCACGTCTTCGACATCGGATACTCGCAGGTCGACCAGTACCGCCAGGAGATGGATCCGAACTATGTCCGCGTCGGCAGCGCCGAACATCGCTTTCTAGGTGTGTTGCCGGAGTATCACTCCCCGTACTACAGTGTGCGGCCCGAAGTCACTCCGGCGAGACTGTTAGCCATGTCGGGCAGGCCGGCCCGCCCGGTGATGATGACTGCCGCGACCGACACGATCACCTATGTCCGGTTGACCGATGAACCCGATCTCAAGGCCGGTAACGAGATCTTTGTCAAGAACTGTGCCCAGTGCCACGGTGATCAGGGACAAGGTGGGATCGGCCCGAACCTAACCGACAAGTACTGGATTCATGGCACCGATTACGGCACGATCGTGCGCAGCGTGAAATACGGTTATCCGGCGAAGGGGATGATTCCGTGGCTCGGTACGCTTTCGGAGGAACAGGCGATGAAAGTTGCGAGCTTTGTCTATACCCTGCGCGGCACGAATCCGCCCAATCCCAAACCGCCGCAGGGGGATTTGATCGCCGAATGAACGATTCGCACCATACGACCGACGACGATTTCCGCGATCACCTGGCGACCGCCGACAAAAAGGGACGGCGGGTGTGGGTCTTCCCGGCCAAACCGAAAGGGCGGCTGTATACCGCCCGGAGTATCGTGTCGGTCTTCCTGCTCGCTTTTCTGTTCGGGGCGCCGTTTATCAAAGCCGGCGGTCAGCCGATTCTGCTGTTCAACATTATCGAACGGCGTTTTATCCTCTTCGGGATCACCTTCTGGCCCCAGGACTTCATTCTGCTCGTCCTGGCGGCGATCACGCTGGTCGTGTTTATCATCCTGTTCACCGCCGTGTTCGGGAGACTTTTCTGCGGCTGGATTTGTCCGCAAACGATTTTCCTCGAGATGGTTTTCCGCCGTATCGAATACTGGATCGAGGGCGGCCCGAGCCGTCAGCGGCAGCTTGCCGGTCGCAAGTGGGACGAAGTCAAGGTGTTCAAGCGAACGGCCAAGCACGTCATCTTCTTTGCAATTTCGTTCTTGATCGGCAATACGTTCCTCGCCTATATCATCGGTATCGATCAACTCATCCGTATCGTCACCGATAATCCGGCGCGTCATGTCGGCGGTTTGGCCGCGATGTTTATTTTCAGCTTCCTGTTTTACGGCGTGTTCGCCTGGTTCCGCGAGCAGGCCTGTACCCTGGTCTGTCCCTACGGCCGCCTCCAGGGAGTATTGATAGACAACAACAGCATCGTGGTTGCCTACGACTACAAGCGCGGCGAACCTCGCGCGCCGATGCGCCGTGGGGCCGAGGAGCGCACCGCCGGTGATTGTGTCGAGTGCAACGCCTGTGTCGCGGTCTGCCCGACCGGTATCGATAT
>JAHJRE010000330.1 GCA_018831055.1 Bacteroidota bacterium | reverse complement strand
TTTATTTGCGGAGGGTAAGGAGGAATCGTTTTCCTTGATTTTTAATGTTTTGCCAGATCAGTTCCTTGAGCCAGGGCGGGACTTTATCACTCCACCGCTGCGGATGAAAGTTAAGCATCACCTTCTCCGGAAAAGATCCTTCCTGCACCGCCCTGATAATATCATCCGTCCTCCGGTACCTCCTTTTCAAAAACTCCGCATTGGTCACCGGATTCTCCTTCGTAGCCTTATCCCGGATATTGAAGAGATGCCCATCCCAGCGGTGAAAGGTGAGAGATGAGAGATGAGTAGTGAGTTATCTGGAGAACTTATCCGGGTTATTGATCATTGAGATCAGCATTTTTTTGACATAAATCCTTTTGGCCCAGGCTTCGGCAATGTTTGAGGTAACAGATCTTGAGGATCGTCTAATTTGATCAGTAAGGGAATACTTTTCTTCCTTGGGAAATTCCTTTGTTATTTCAAATATTTCCATTGCAACTTCATAAGCTTTCTGAAATACGATCAAATCCCTGAAACTATTAATCTGACTCATGAATAAACTTTTCTTGTGACTTTCGAAGTTAAGCATTTTCAATTTCTCACCTCTCACCTCTCATATCTCACCTCTCATATCTCATCTCTCACCCCTCACCTCTTGTCGTTTGTTTGCAACCTGACTGATGACTGATGCGGCTAATATTCAATCAACCAGTGGAAATTCCCTGTACAACTTAAGCATTTGCAAAGTTTCAGCTTTGAGTTTGCTCCTGACAAAAGCTTTCATGTTATTGTCTATCAGCTCACCAATGCCATTTAGCAGGCTTTTCGGGGGAATATCATCAATTCGTGAAATGCATTTATCCAAATATGCTTCCAGGGATATTTTCGTTCTTTCTTCCACAATCAATTTGTTAACCGGAGTTTTTTGAAGTAAGAAATAATACACATCAAATACGTCACGGTTGGTTAGCATGGTTCTGTCTAATAGCGCACAAAGTTTATGAGCAAACATATCGGGTTTGACCATAACCTTCATGGCAATTCCCAGAAAATGTTTAATTTCATATCTATCCGGAAATTCCCGGTTTGAAATCTCTATTTTTAGGTTCCTTTCCTGCAGGCCATAGTTAAGTACCAGTAAAAGACCAAAATACTTTTCTGCTTCATCGCGGATTTTACCGTGCTTTAGAACGATATCTCTGATTTTTTTAAAAACAGTATTACGCTTGTCCGGCGTTAAAAGATTAAAATCCAGATCTACCGAAAACCGGGGTAATCCATAAAAGAGCATATGAGCCGTGCCTCCTTTAAAACCAAGGGCAGTAGCCAACTCTATATCGGCATAAATCTCCTTTAGGAGGGTAAGCAGAAAAAACTTATGTCTGTTAATATCAAGCATTTTTCAGAAGCTTCTGAACCAGATTTGTTAGCCGCACGGATTGATATACTGGAAGTATTTTTACAACTTCTTCCTTCTCCAATCCCTCTAGTGAATCAAAATAATATTCCCTGGTTAAATAGAGTATATCGAGGAAGGCTCGGGCAGGGGTAGCCTGGCTAATTCCAATGTCGTTCATTATGATACCGGTATTGTTGTATATTATTTTATTTTTAATTTTCCTGAATACAAATTCACTCCCATCAATTGTTAACGTGCGGCTTAAATAACTTATGACTGTAATTTGTGAGCTGTATTGAAATATAATACCAGCGTTGCGTAAAATATATTCCAGGGAAATATAGGCAGGTTTGTAGATTTTGCAGGCTAACTCTTCAAGAGAATAATTATCCTTGGTATAAATGCCGCGACGCGGGTTCTTTAACTTACCGGAACGTACATAATAATTAACCCTTTGCTTAAGTTTGTTAAAATCAGGTTCATCAACAAGCATGGCAATTTCCTTCAACGAAAAAACCGTTCTTCTGTCATTGTATAGTTTATAAACCAAGTCCTGTTTCATAAATATGAACCAAAGGTTTTAATATTTCAGACCTACAGTTCTCAAAGATAGTTAAAATAAACGAAATTGTCCACTTAAATTGAAGAATCATATATTGATCATGCTTTCCATCATGCGCTGGGTTTCCAATGTAGGGTGAAAGTACGAGGGGACGAAGGGACGAGGGGACGATAGTACGACATTACGAAGGGACGAAGGGGGCGAAAGGACGGGGAAAAGTGTGATTTATTTTCTTATCAGGTTCTATTTTTCGGGATTTGACTGCATGCTGACAAGCATTGCGATGATGTGTTCGTATTTGTCATACAATGCTTCATGCGTTGATTTTTCAATGTATTCACATGCAAGTGCATAATCCAACCACACCTGGGACCCTGCCGCTTCACCTTCCGCATCATTCAATTTTGCAACAAATGACTTCGGATTAATCCTTTTTCTCCATGCTTCGGCAATATTTCCAGAAACTGACCTTGAAGACCTCCTGATCTGGTCAGTAAGAGAATAAGTTTCTTCTTTTGGAAACTTCTTTGTCATTCTGAAAATTTCCATCCCAGCTTCAAAAGAAAGCTGAAAAACATTCAAATCCTTATGCCTTCTAATCTCTCTCATAATTTCAGATATTATCAATATCGTACTTTCGTACCTTCGTACTTTCGTACCCTCGTACCCTCGTACCCTCGTACCCTCGTACCCTCGTACCCTC
>JAHJRE010000329.1 GCA_018831055.1 Bacteroidota bacterium | reverse complement strand
TGGGAACTGGTTGCAGGGGGCTGGGGGCTGGGGGCAGGGGGCAGGGGGCTGGGAGCTGGGAGCTGGGGATGGATTGTGGCTTGACTATTTTATTGAAATTTATTAATTTTGGTTAATTGGTGATTTGGAGAGATTGGGGCTGGGGACTGGGGGGCTGGGAACTGGGGGCTGGGGGGAAGTTGCAAGATACAGGTTGCAGGGGGCAGGTTGCAGGGGGCAGAGTATAGGGTAAGGAGCAAAGGGGTTGACAATGGTATCAATTAAGTGATGAGTTTTCAGCCTGCAACCTGTAACCTGCAACCTGAAGCTTTCTGATAAACATTCAAAATACAAATACGAAGTATTAACCATTAATTCTTATCCATCATGAACGACAGCATTTACAAAGTCATTGAGATCATCGGTACCAGTGAGATATCCTGGGAAGATGCGGCCGCCAGGGCAATAGAAAGAGCTTCCAAGACCCTTCACGACCTGCGCATTGCAGAAGTCTCCGATATGGACCTTAAGATCGAGAACGGAAAAGTAGTAGCGTACAGGACGAAGGTCAAGGTTTCGTTTAAGTTTAAAGGAGAGTGATGATCGGAGATCGGAGAGAGAAGATCGGAGAATGAAATCGCAGAGTGATGATTGTAGATCGGGGAATGATTAATAGGGTTGATGTTTTTCTTGATATTCCTCGCTGGGGTTTTTTTACGTTCATCGCACTGAGTAATGAAAGAGGTTCCTTTCGTCCCTCTTTCGCTAAACGAAGGAGGGATATCCTAATGGTTTGCAGGAAGGGTTATATAACATGCGACCCCTCCGGGGTCGGTTGTTGTGTGGGGTTATCCGGGCTATAAACATGCGACCCCTCCGGGGTCGTTGGGATACAGGGACATCCGGGATTTCTCTCTTTTGTCCTTTTGCACGTTTATCGCATCGCGTACTGAAGGAGATTCCTCCCTTGGGGCTTTTTTTACGTTCATCGCATCGCGTACTGAAGGAGATTCCTCCCTTCACTCCTTCGCTTCGCTCAGTCGCTCCGGTCGGAATGACAATCCCGCTCTCGCTCAACAGGGGAAAAAAAGGGGGTTGCGTGGCGCTCTTCAGAAAAACAACTGAGGGATCTCCCAATACTTTGCGGTGGCGCTCTTCAGAAAAACAACTGAGGGATCTCCCAATGGTTTGCCAAAACTCATATATGAACAGGAGGGTTACACTAAACCCTTACATTTTTAAAGCCTTCACCACCACCTCTGCTTTTGCTTTCCCGATGATCCTGGTCAGTTCTTCGGGGCCGGCTTCGCGGATGCGTTTTACGGATTTGAATTCTTTAAGGAGTTTTTCGGCGATGACGGGGCCGATGCCGGGGATGGAGGTGAGTTCGGTTGTCAGGGTTTCATTCTGGCGCTTTTTGCGGTGGTGGGTGATGCCGAAGCGGTGGGCTTCATCGCGCAGGTGCTGGATGATTTTGAGGGATTCTGAGGTTTTGTCGAGATAAATGGGATAAGGGTCATTGGGAAAATAGATCTCTTCCAGCTTCTTGGCGATGCCGATGAGGGTGATCTTTCCTCTCAGGTTCAGCTTTTCAAGGCTTTTCAGGGCGGCATTTAGTTGTCCTTTGCCTCCGTCAATAACGATGAGCTGGGGCAGGGGTTTATTTTCTTCCAGGAGGCGTTTGTAGCGACGGTACACGATCTCTTCCATGGAAGCAAAATCATCGGGTCCCTCAACAGTGCGGATATTGAAATGCCGGTATTCCTTTTTATCGGGTTTTGCATTGCGAAAGCAGACCATGGCAGCCACCGCATGCTTACCCTGGATGTTGGAGTTATCAAAACATTCGATATGCACCGGCTGTTCCTGCATCCGGAGGTCCTTACGCAACTGCTCCATCACCCTCTTGCTATGCCTTTCGGGGTCCACCAGTTGCAGTTGTTTCATCTTTTCCAGGCGGTAATAGGTAGCGTTGCGCTGCGAAAGGTCGAGTAGTTCCTTCTTATCCCCTCTTTGCGGGATGTGGAAACTCACCCCGGGCAGGTCCATCTCCGGATCGAAAGGCACGATGATTTCCGTGGAATCACTGCCGAAACGCAGACGCAGCCCGGTGATGACATGGGCGAGGATATCTGCCGGGGCCTCATCCAGTTTCTTCTTCACCTCCACCGTGTGCACCTGGACAATAGCCCCGTTCACTACCCTCAGGTAATTCAGATAAGCCGAACGGTCGTCATCGACATAGGAAAAAACATCTACATTGCTGATCTTCGGGTTGACAATGGTTGATTTGCTCCTGTATCCTTCCAGGAGTTCCAGTTTCTCCTTTACAATATGTGCCTTTTCAAATTCCATGGCGGCTGAGTATTCCTGCATAAGCTCCTTCAGTCTGAGGATGACCTGGTGGGTGTTTCCGCGAATGATCTGACGTATCTCACCAATTCCTGCATCGTACTCTTCTTTTGACTGAAAACCCACACAAGGGCCTTTGCAGTTGCCAATATGGTATTGCAGGCATACCCTGAACTTCTTTTTCTCAATATTAGATTGGGTGAGGTTCAGCTTGCAGGTGCGCAAAGGATAAAGCTGGCGGATCAGCTCCAGCAACACGTTCATAAGTTTTACGGAAGCATAGGGTCCGTAATATTCCGAACCGTCGTGAACCACGTTCCGTGTCGGGAAGACCCTCGGAAAAGGTTCTTTTTTAATGCATATCCAGGGAAAAGTCTTATCATCCTTAAGTTGTATATTGTAACGGGGCTGATGCTCCTTGATAAGGTTATTCTCCAGGAGGCGGGCATCCAGTTCGCTACTGGTGACCGTATGGCGTATATCGGCGATCTTTTTCACCCGGACAAGCAGTTTACCGGTCATCTGGCTGTCGCGGTTGAAATACGAACCAACCCTTTTCTTCAGGCTTT
>JAHJRE010000328.1 GCA_018831055.1 Bacteroidota bacterium | reverse complement strand
CGAGGGCATCAACTCCCTCGTCCAGGCCGCCAAAGCCAAGGCGCGAGGCTACCGCAACGTCGAGACCCTGAAGGCGATCACCTACCTCATCGCCGGCAAGCTCGACCTCAAGTTACCCACTTGAAACGTCGAGGTGCCAGATTAACCGCCGGTATCGATCTTCTTAAACGCCCCGTGGGGACGCAATAGTTTTATTATGCCCCCCAGACACTCGTGCTATCATGGACAGCCCCTAAGAATTAGTCCTTTTTGCAATAAAGCAAAGCCAGATACGGCGGCATAATAGCAAATGCCGAACCACTACCCGTTGAGCCAGAAGAAAATGACGCAATATTGACGCTGTGAGGGTGATTGCCATCAGTAGAACTCGTTGTCGAAGGAATATCTACGGTATGCTGGTGGTCACCAGCCGTGTCTGAAGTGTCTGTTACGTTTGTTCCGCTTGAGTTTGACATCGTCCCCAAACCACCGCTTGCTCGTCCTGTAGACCCGAATTGTGATATGTGAGAGTGGTTACCGTTAGAGGATGTCGAAGCGGGGTCTGGATTTACGGTATGGGAGTGAGTTCCCGCAGAAGTTGTTGCGGTGTCTGGTGGATCAACACTGTGAATATGCGACGGCAGATTTGCCACTGACAATGATGAGGTGTTAGCACCCCCAGAACTATTGCGGACGTATAAACCTCCAGAGCCAACAATGAATCTGTTCTGAGCCCCAACCAAAGGGCTCCAGCCACTTGGACAAGAGGCAAGATCAAAGGTCATAACGGCTCCAGAAGGCACTCCGCTTGAGCTTGGAGCCGGTTGATCGCACGTCACCTGCGTGCCGGTCCCTCGGCACCACATGCTATTTGTGACGGCGCCGACCTGTGGATCAGTTTCCGCGCCTGCTGAAACAGTTGACCACGTATTATCACCACGAAGGTAAGTTGTGGAATTTGGTGTGCCGGTCGCGGAAAGCTCCGCAATGCCAACCGCGTCATCCGCCATTTTAGCATTTGTTATCGCATTATTGGCAATTGTAGCCGCGACGGAACCCGATCCAGACGCGGTGACGTCGCCAGTCAAAGCCGTAATACCACCGCTTCCCGCATTATCCGCCGCGCATTCCCACACGCCGCCGCCGTTGTTCCATTTTGCGACTTGACCGTCGGTACAGGATAGATCGGCAAGCGTGTCGCCATCACCTGCCCCACCACCTAAACCTGGTACGAGAAACCCTTCAAAGTAAGTCGCATTAGCAGCTCCATTTGTCCAGCGATTGGCTTGTGAAGATTGATGATGAGTCTCTGCCGTCACGTAATCACCTGTACCATTCAGATAAACAGTCGTACTCACTTGAGCCCATACCTGAGAAACAGCTACATCCGCACGATCAACTTGAACAGCGATCTCTGTGCCGTTCTTATGAATGCGTGCCTGTACAGGAGCATTCAAATCAATATCGTTTATACCAATACCAAATGTAAGGTGATAATAGCCCGCCTGCGTTGGTGTAAACCTGTCGGTCGAAAGATCGAATTCAGTATTTATATCATAATCTTTCGTGTTCGCATTAAATGTCGTGACCGTGATTCTTGGAATTCCCTGAGCGGCCCCGTTTCTATGCACCCTGAACCCTGATGTTAAAGTCGAAGCATCAACATCCGCCGCACAGACCCAGGCCGAGCCGTTATATTGTGCAATTTGTCCTGAAGTACAACCTGAAGGTAAACCGCTGGGGGCGTCGGACGTACAATCAATATCGGTGCCGTCTGTGGTACACCATTTGCTGGCGGTTAAGGTGCCGACCTGTGGGTCGGTTTCGGCGTTGGCATCGGCGGTACACTCAATCGCCGTGCCGCCTGCGTTCCCCACACACCATTTATTGGCGGTGATGGTGCCGACCTGTGGGTCGGTTTCCGCCCCTGGTACGCCTGTTGTTATTTGGTCATCAACATATTTTTTGGTGGCGGCATCATCATCTGCCGTTGGCGGTGTTGCCAACCCTGTAATTTTATTGCCTGACATGGCGATATTGGCGTTCGCGGTCAGGACATCGGTATTGGCATCGCCCAAGGTGACATTGCCATTTAATGTGGTTGCGTTGGTCACAGTCAACGATTCAAGTTGCGCCAAGCCCGATGTATCGAATGTTGAAACCGATGTATCGCCCGTCACATCCAATGTTCCGCCAATAGTTGTGATGCCTGCTATGGTGACGGAATCAGCGATATCATCGCCAAGTTCAGTATTTCCCGTCGTGCGGATAAGACCGCTCGCCGATAGCGATGAAACGCCCGTCGCGCCAAGCGTCGCAGCTCCCGCATTCAAGGTGCCTGTCGTCGTAATCGCGCCTGAACCCGCATCGAGGGAGGAAACACCCGTCGCGCCCAAGGTGGACGTGCCCGCATTTAATGTGCCTGTGGTTGTAATTGCGCCAGAACCAACATCAAGGCTGCCGCCTGTAATCGCGCCTGCGCCTGCGGCAAGGCTTGCGCCCGTAATCGCGCCATCGGCGGTAACCGCGTCAAAATTGGATAAGAGCGCGATTGAGCCAGAGATGGCTTGCAAGTTATCTGTTCTGACAGAGGGGAATTGTCCCGAGGTGCCGACCGCCAAGGTTCCTGCGGCGGCATCAAAGGCAAATTGTTCGGTTCCACCGCTATCTTTAATAGAGACATTCTTGGCAATTTCGGCTGTGCCAGGGGTCGTTTCATTCCATAGCCCGCCTGACGCGGCGGCGGCCTCAGCATACGTATAGCCAAGGACAATATCGTCTACTCCGGGGTTTTTTTCCAAAAGCACTGTGGTGGCGTCAACATAGTCATTACATTTTGTATTGAAAACGCCATCGGGTCCCGCAGAGACAATCGCGACGACATATTGGTCTGTTGTATCACTCCCGTCGCGATAATTTTTCGCGGCACAGCCGCCCATACCAACTTCAGACCCATGGTCCCATGCACAATAACCAAAGGGCATGCCCCAGCCATCCTCCTTACCGACGCCGATAGAGGTTGGAATTTCACTTCCCCCCGTAAAGCCCGCTATTGTTGTCGCAGACATTTCAATCGGTTCAACAAGCGTATCACTATCACAACTTCCCGATCCATTTTGCGTTGCTGCAATAAGTGCAATTTTCCCCGCGGCAATCATCTGGTTTTCGGTCAGGGTGCGCTTTGTCACCTCCGACATCACCGAGACTGGTCCTTTTAGGACCGTCATGGTAGAGGCACCGATAACACCCACCATTCCGACCGCGCCAAACAGCAGTAGGAATACATTTCCCCGTTCCGCGACGTTTTTCAGCCAGTTCTTCGAACCTTTAAAATAATTCGTTTTGAAAAAACTCATGACAGCCCCCACGCAATACAAATATACAATACATTGTAACAGCAACCCGGTTAATATATTATTAAGAACTGTCCCCAGTTGGATTTGTGGGCATTGAATTGCTGATGAGTTTCTCGGCTTTGCGCTGCGGCATCGACAGCAGCACTCTGTAGGAAAAGCGGTTCGGGTCCAGCAACGCGATCTGCACGCGCTGTTCGAGCCGCAAGACCGCATAGGTGAACGCATGCGGCGCATCCT
>JAHJRE010000327.1 GCA_018831055.1 Bacteroidota bacterium | reverse complement strand
TACTATTGCCTGAGCTGCAAGGTGAAAGCATGTGTTTACTTCGTATTCATTGAATATTCTTTCAACTGCTGCATAATCTGTTATGCTTCCTCTTACAATCCCGCCCAGTTTATTGCAGACGCTGCTCATGCAGCTTAGCGGCGAAGCTGGAATCTCATCCCTGATTAAAATTACAACATTTGCGCCTTTTTCTACCAGCGCTTTGGTAATCCAGGAGCCGATGAAGCCATTTGCGCCGGTTACGAATACGTTGCAGTCTCTCCAATTATTCTTCATGCCATAACCTCAAAAACTAACTCTTATTTACCTTTCTCGCTTTTAAAACTGTATCCCAACATAGATTAATCATGCTTTTTGGTAAGCAGGAGTCTAGAAATATCGTGCAAGAAAATAAAAAAGGATGTCTGTCCAACCACTCTCCACCATAAACTAGTGTCCCTCTTTGCCATTTTTCAATTTTAAGCCCGCTATCTTCGATCATTTTTCTAAGCCTACCAGCTTCTATATAAGATGGATGGAATTCAGCTTCCTGAAACTTTTTTGCATTCCTTTCCTCCATCCAAAGGTTCTGTTTATATATATTCTCTCGAGCTTTGGTTGGGAATTTCCTAAAAACGGTTCTGAAGAAATTGCTCTTGTTGGGAGTCGATATTATAGCTGCACCGCTCTCCTTCAGCGAGGCTTTAATGTTTGAGAGGTACTTCTCCAGATTATGCAGGTGCTCCAAAACTTCGGACGAGATAACCACGTCATACTTTCCTAGTTCCAAACCTTGCTCTATATCCGCCTTAATAAATTTGCAATTTTTAAATCCGTATTCAGAGGCGAGAAAATTGTTGTACTCCGCAAGTTTTTCGGAGATATCGACACCAATAAACTCTACATTCCTGTCTTTTGTTAGAAGATTGAGCATAAATATGTCGGTTCCATGACCACATCCTAAATCTAAGACTTTTATTTCTTTCTTCGATCTAATTTCTTCCATGAAGAAATTTCTAATAGTTCTTTTCATCCTGAACCATGAGTAGACTTCCGAGGGTGATTGCCACACAGGGATTTTAGGTTCCATGCTCTCAACTATTAACAATGCTCCAGATAAATTTATTTATTTCTGCCGAGAAGCTACTTTTGCTCAATTTAAGCGCAGCCTTCCTGGCATTCCTGCCGATTCTTTTAGAGAGCTTAGGGTTGCGCGCAAGGAGATTAATTGCATCCGCAAGCTCTTCTTCATTCGATACGTCAACCTTGAGGCAGCTTTTTTTATCTTCAAGTAGCTCTCCTGCACCAACCATGCCTGAGCTGTCCATGATAACAGGCAGTCCTAGCGCTGCCGCCTCTGCTATGCTCAGACCGAATGGCTCATACTTAGAAGGGCTAACGTAAATTTTTGCCTCTGAGTACAGTTTCCAGAGCTGTGGTTGAGGAAGACTCCCTGTGAACGTTACTCGATTTTCAACTCCAAGCTTTATAGAAAGTTCTTTTAATTCCCTTAGATACGGCTCGCTGTATATATGCCCTGCTATTACTAAAGATAAACTCGAATCCACTTTAGGAAGGGCACATACGAGCTTCTCTATTCTTTTCTCAGGAGAGACTCTGGATATCGTCAGAATTATGTCCCGCTTCTTCTTATTCAATCCTTGCACGTTGACTGGCGGATTAATAATCGTGGCAGTGCGTCCAAAAAATTCTTTCATCAAGCGTGCATCGACCTCGCTCAGGGCAATAATTGCATCCGCATAGTTAGCGCCTAACTCTTCTAATTTTCTAATAAAAATGCTCTTATAGGAATAGGAGAAAATCCTGAACGGCATGAAAATGAACTTGCAACCGCAGGTTTTTGCCAGCGCAGTGCATATTGGAGCGGAATGCCAGTCTATGCCGAGTGCCAAGGAGGGATTAAAAACAGAAAGAGCCTCAACTTCCTTCAGCCCTTTCAGTACAAATTCCACGTTGCCTGCATCTTCCAGTGTTCTCTTGGAGCTAACAAGAACAGGATGCACCTCCGGAGGAGAAGTTGCTTCTACATGGGATGCGGTAACTACCTTTACTCTGTGGAGCTTTTTTAATGCGCTGGCTACCGCATTTGCATATACTCCATTTCCGCTG
>JAHJRE010000326.1 GCA_018831055.1 Bacteroidota bacterium | reverse complement strand
CTGGATCTCCACGGTAACCAGCAAGGCCAAGGCCCCCACCAGGCCCGCCAAGGGCTCCCCCCCCCTCTTGAGCATCCACCACAAAAGCAGGGTGGCCCCCAGGGTGAACAGGCAGTTGGCCGCCACCGCCGAGACCGGGCCGCCTCCCAGCCAGTGGAGGCCGGCCAGAAAAAGCTCATAGGGCAGGAATAAAAGCTGTTTGGCGGAAAGCTCCCTTCCCGCCAAAAGAGAGGCCGCCGCGCTCAGGTAGCGGTCGCCGTCCCCCCGGACCCTGGCCCCCATTACCGCGTAGTGCCCGGCCATGGACGCAAGCCACACCGCGCAGATGGCGAAAAAAGCCAGGCGCGCGCCGGGCCCCTTGGGATCGGCAGGCGGCACCCGCTTCATCACAGCCCTCCCCGGCGGCGCGCCCGCGGAGGGAATTCAAGCTGGCGGATAGATTTCATCTCGGTTTTTTCCGCAGATCCCGGGTTACACATGCCAGGCCCATTTCAACGGCGGGCGCGTTAAGGTTTTTCCCGCAAACGGCCTGGAGCCGGTTGGCGGGGCCGGTAAAACAGCCACACTATGGTATTTGTCGGGATGGGAAATTCCCGCGCACAATCCAGTCCGACCCGCCGCGAACGCCCCGGGCAAGGCTATGTTCATTACAGCTTTATTTCAGTTGTGTGGCGCGGATGATTGTGAAACACTCCACTCTAGCGGGCCAGTCGGCTCGGGAATATGATATTAGCCGTTCCCACTGGTCCTGGCAATCAGTTTGTCCTTGGCAAGCGGGGATAAGGTGTGTAGGTAAAAGAGCGGATGGCCGGTGAAAACCCTGTTCTGGCGCGGTGCCGCAGCGGCTGGAACCGCCTGCCTAGCCTGGGATTTTCATGTCTGGTCCGCCATTGGGAAAGTGGCCAAATTTTACTTAAACGGGCGGGAGAATCATCGGCGCCCCCTTGAAACCGGAAAATATGGCGGCGATTCTTTTCCTTGACGGCCAATTCTGTAAAGCATGAGTAACAAATGAACGATTATGAAAAGACCGTGTTGATCACAGGCGGGGCCGGTTTCATCGGGTCCAATTTTGTTCATCATCTCAAACGCTCCTACAAGAACTACCGCCTTTTGGTGCTTGACAGCCTAACCTACGCGGGAAGCGTGCGAAACCTGCCCTGGCTGCAAAACGGCCGCGAGGACCCCAGCTTCGAATTCTGGTACGGCAACGTCCGTAACGCGGAACTGGTCAACACCCTGGTGGAACAGTCTGAAATAATCGTTCACTTCGCGGCCGAAACCCACGTGACCCGCTCCATCTACGACAACCTGCTGTTTTATGAAACCGACGTGCTGGGCACCCAGGCAATCGCCAACGCGGTAGTCAAATTCGGCAAGAAGGTAGAGCGTTTCGTTCATGTGAGCACCAGCGAGGTCTATGGCACCGCCGCCAGCGAAAAGATGTCCGAGGAGCATATCCTCAACCCCATGAGCCCTTATGCCAGCGCCAAGTGCGGCGCGGACCGCCTCGTCTACTCCTATTGGGCCACTTATGGAATCCCGGCGGTTATTGTCAGGCCCTTCAACAACTACGGGCCCAGGCAACACCTTGAAAAGGTGCTGCCCCGCTTCATCACCAGCGTCATTTTGGACGAACCCCTGACCGTGCACGGCAACGGCGAGGCGGCCAGGGACTTCGTGCATGTGGACGACTGCTGCGCGGCCCTGGACATGATAATGCATTCTTCCGGGGACAAGGTTAATGGCCAGGTGTTCAACGTGGCCAGCGGCGAGCACCGCAGCATCCTGTCCCTGGCCAGCGACGTGGTGCGCTTGATGGGCTATGACCAGGACCGGGTGACCTTCGTGGGAGACCGGCCCGGGCAAGTCTTCCGCCACACCGGGGATTGGTCCAAAATCAGCCGGGAGCTGGGTTGGGCGCCGCGCTGGAATTGGGAGGACGGGCTCAAACAAACCATAGAGTGGTTCCAGGCCAATCGTCCCTGGTGGGAGCGCCAGAT
>JAHJRE010000325.1 GCA_018831055.1 Bacteroidota bacterium | reverse complement strand
TTTGCTATTCATAGGCGCTCAAATGTTCGCCCGCATGCTGACACTTAGCGGCTTAGTCACAGAGATAAGCCAGTTCATGGCAACGCTAAACGTACCTCCTCTATTAGTCGTTGCAGGCATGATGCTTATTCTTATGATTTTGGGTACTTTCCTTGATATCATTTCTATCATGTTGATTACCATGCCCATTTTTCTTCCTGTCATTGATGTGTTGGGCTTTGATTTAATTTGGTTTGGCGTTATGGCTACGATATCTATCGAAACTGGAATGTTGACACCTCCCTTCGGGATGGTGGTATTTGTGGTGAAATCAACTCTTGGTGATTTGGTAAGTTTGGAAGATATATATATAGGTTCTTTGCCATTTTTACTTACGCTGTTTTTAACAATTGCAATTCTGTTGTTCTTCCCGAAAATATCTACTTGGCTGCCAAGCTTTTTGTAGATGGACAATTATATGGAGCTGAATGGGGAAAGTTTAAAAGTTAGTTAAAACTTAGCTGGAGATAGAAGGGACAACCTTTATATAGAGTGGTAACAATGACAATGTGCAAATAGTTGATTGCTATTTGTTTTAAGTGCGATGCAGGTTTTGGCTTGTGGAGTAAGTTGGGTTTGGTTTACCACGATTTGCCTGAAGCGTGAAAGGAGCGCAGCCGTGGAAAAAGAGATGCGAAGAATGAGTCTCAAGCAAGCAGATCGGATAGAAATAACTACCTTGGTGGATAGTTATACGGAAATATTCATGAAGAGCACAGAATTTGTTAAAAGAAATCCTTTAATTCAGGAAGGGGATATTTGTTTACCCTTGCTAGCCGAACATGGTTTGTCATGGTTGATTGATATATATGAAGGTTCTAACCACCACCAGATCATGCTTGATGCTGGTTGGACTGACATCCCTATCCCTTATAATATAAAAAATATGGGGACAAATTTAGACAATGTAGAAGCATTGGTGCTAAGCCATGGCCATTTAGATCATTACGGCGGCATATTCGGATTATATAGAGATGGGATAATACCAAAAGAAGCGACATTTGTTGCCCATCCCGATGCCTTTAATAGAAGGGTGATCAAGCTGCCTACCGGCACAAATTTTATGATGCCCCATATGAAAAAATACCCACTAGAGGGCCTTGGTGTAACGATTCATGAAAATAAAGAGCCAGTTCTTTTGGCTGATGGATTTGCGTTAGTCACCGGCGAAGTTGAAAGAGTGACTGATTTTGAAATCTCTTTGCCTGAACAGTGGAAATATGAGGATGGAGAAATAAGGCCGGACCATGATACTTTGGATGACCAAGGTATTATATTCAATGTAAAAGATAAGGGTTTGGTAGTTTTGCAATCGTGTAGCCATTCCGGAATTATTAACAATATCCTATATGCCAAGAAACTTACTGGACAAAATACGGTATATGCTGTGTTGGGTGGGTTGCACTTATCCGGACATTGGGAAAGTAGAACACCAGCTACAATAGCGGAGATAAAAAAGGAACAGCCAGCGCTGTTAGTCGCCACTCACTGTACTGGGTGGAACTCCATGTTGGCCTTCCAAAGGGAAATGCCCGAGGAATTCTCTGCCAATAGTGTCGGGGCAAAAATTTGCCTATAGTATTTTAATTGTAAGGTGAAGTGATATTTTTATAGGGGACTAAGTAGTAATGATAAAGAGTGTTTTGCAATTAAAAAATTGCTGGTTTTGAGGAGAAAGATATCTAGTTGCATGACAACACAAGCTTGTGTGTAAAAGTTTTGGAGTATGGGGGCTGCAAATGCTCCTACACGGCAATCCATAACTTCGCATAGAAAGGGGTTAAGACATGAAAATCCAAGCAGGGCCCGTGGAAAAATTCGCCGATGTTCCAGGAACCGGTCTGATCGAAGGACCGGCCTGGGTTCCCGAGGACGGCCATCTCTATTTTGTTGAAATCGAGGCTGGGTTGATTTCCCGCATAACTCCAGACGGTTCATATGAGCAGTTCCTTGACATCGGTGCCCCAGACGACTTGATGGGCCCCAACGGCATGATTTATGACGAAAAGGCCCAAAAACTGCTTATTGCGCACCGTGACAAAGGGATCGTATCGCTTGATCCCAAGACCAAAGAGCTTGAAGTCATCGTGGGGGACTACCATGGGAAAAAGTTTAATGGTCCTAACGACCTGATCATAGACTATGCTGGCAACATTTATTTTTCCGATCCCTGGGGAACGAGTGTTTCCAACCGCACCGGAGCAGTTTACCGGGTCGATGGCGAGACTGGGGAAATCATTCCCTTTATGGGAAATCTCGCTTTCCCCAACGGCGTGCTCATTTCTCCGGATGGTCAGTTCATCTATGTCGTTGAATTTGGCACCAATCGCCTATTGAGAGCCATGCTCCTGGATGGAGGGAAATCCCACGTGTTTCTCCACGCGTTCACCTATTTCACTGGTGGGTTCGGTGTGGACAGCATGGGCATGGATGCGGCCGGCAACCTTTACATAGCAAGCTTCGGCGGCGGTAGGGTCTTTGTGGTGGAGCCCGTCAGGGGAGATATCATCGAAACCATCGAATTCCCAGGACTTGGCACGGACAACGCCCGGTTTGGCGGCCCTGAAAACAAGACCCTTTTCGTGACCGACGGACTGGAGAAAGTGATCTGGAAGGTGGAGGTTGCCATCCCCGGCATGCCAATTCCTGGTCCGTCTCCAAAGGGATAACGCATCGTTAGGTCT
>JAHJRE010000324.1 GCA_018831055.1 Bacteroidota bacterium | reverse complement strand
GTCCTCGAACTTACTCCGGCCGTTCGGATTGTAATTATGCGGGAACTCCGGCAGGTCCTCCGAGGAGAAACCTATTCTCGGCTTCATATACAAATCCATCTGCTGGCACTTGGCCATCATAAATTTCCACATATACTTCCTGGTGTGCACCCGTTGTTCCGGATGTATATAGCTGTACTTTTGCCCGTCGTCATCCCAGCTTTCCTGCGGTATGTACGGCTTTTTATATTTAATTCGCCAATTCCTGGCGTTGGCAACTGTGTGCTTTTTGCCGTAAACCAAAAGATTAAAATATGGCCGGGTGAATATCCAGTCTCTCTGCGCCTCGCTCAACCCGCCGGTATCCATCCCAAAAATCGCCGGCTTACCAGGTTGGAGTTTGATACTGTGATTACGCACCGCCAGAGCCATTTCTTCAATCCACGATTGCATCTTTGACCACTCACGGTGATGCTCTTTAATTTCGTGCACGAGGTCATAATAAACGTTGTCCAAATCAGCCGTCACTTCGACGAGTTTTTTGAACCAGGCTTTTTGCGCATTCACAAGACCGGTCTTTTTATCCGCCACAGAGTGATATATCGCATAGCGGTTCTCCAAGTCCGGCCACAGATGATCCGTAAATGAGTTCACATTGTTTGCAGGATTAAAGAAATGTCCCGGCCAGTCAATATCTGACTTATTCCGCCCGGGAGTATCGCCTGCCCGCAACTGCCAGCCGTTCCACATCAACAAGTGAATGATAATGCCTTTGGATTCGAGGTATTCGCACTGTCGCCGAAAGCGCCGCCAGTATCGCTCGTCAAATTTAGTTAGGTCGAATTGTCGGCTTCCGCGTCTTGTTTCTTTATACGGGAACAACATATTATCCAAAGACCCGCCGTTTTCTTTCGTAAACTTCTCAATATGCTTCCAGCTCAAAGGCGGATAGGCCCGAATATGGTTAATCCCCTGCTCAGCACCCCAATCGGCCCAAAGCTTATAGTCATAAGCATCCTCTCCCGCATAAAAAATAAAGTCCGACAGCCCCCCAAAGGACAACAATGGCTTGCCGTTGTGGGTAAAGTAAACTTTCTCAGTACTGCTTTTTTCCAGCCTCAGACCTTCACCGGCCCAGGCCCTCACCGCTGTTGTCAGAATTAGCACCACAACAATCCAAATAAATGCGATTCTTTCAATATTTCTGTTCATAAGTTTCCCTTCCGCACTAAGTTCGCTACTTCATTAGATCGTAGCAGATCAGGCACTCCTTGAAGCGGAGGTAAAGCTTGCCGTTAGCAACAACAGGAACGGTCCAAGCGTAATCGCGGGTGTCGGGGATCGCTCCGCGGAACTCGGTGACTTTCTTGAAGGCCTTCGGATTGGGTCCAACCAGAAACAGGTCCCCGCGGTTGCTCAGGCAGAGCAGGTGCCTGTCAACAAGGACCATTGTTCCACATCCCACCTGTTCTCCCGCTGACCACATCAGTTTGCCGGTCTTGAGCTCGACGCACTGGAGCTCGCCTTTGCCGGTACTCATCCCCGAATAGCAGTAGATGTATCCGTCCAGAATGATCGGGTCAGAGTGAAGCGAGGCGATGATCTTATCTTTCCAATGTTCCCAGACCTTGGTAGCTTTCGTTCCGGCGACCCTGACCAGCTTACACCCGCCGCCTCCGTAACCGGAGGTGATGAAAACCGTATCGCCGTCCACCGCCGGAGTGGTGGCGAAGATGTCGAGCTTGCACCACCAGGGTGATTCCCAGATTTTCTTGCCGGTCCTGGGATCGAGGCCGGCGATTCTTCCAGGCGTGTTTCCGTCGCGCCCCTCACCGCCAGCACCGTTAAAGACAAGAATCTGGTCTCTTCCATTCAGCCTGGCGAGGATGGGAGATGCGTAACCCGCGACTCCGGTGATATTTGATTTCCAAACCACCGCGCCGTTTTTCTTGTTGAACGCAATCGTCTGGGCTCCTCCACCACCCTGAACAATGACCAGCTTCTTATAGACCAGGGGGGAACTCGAGTGACCATAAAGAGGCGTTAGGCCGCCTTTGTCATGGACATTTCTTATCCACTTTAGTTTTCCATCTTTGAGGTCCCAGCACGACAGATGGCCCATCCTGCCGAAGGTGTAAACCTTGTCACCGTCTATGTAAGGCGTGGCGCGGGGACCGCCGCCCCAAAGGCTATCTCCGGGCGCGGCGTATTGTTTCTTCCAAAACAGCCTCCCCGTATCGGCGTCGAAGCAGAAAACTTCGTCCTGGTCATCGTGCCGGCCGGGAACGACAACCTTGCCGTCCTTGACGGACACCGCCGACCAGGTATCGAACTTGCTGTTCTTTGTCTGGAGCTCGTTGTATTCCCAAACTTTTTTCAGCCCG
>JAHJRE010000323.1 GCA_018831055.1 Bacteroidota bacterium | reverse complement strand
TGGTGCCGGCCTTTTCCGTGGCGATCCAATAGCGATATATCTTGCAGCCATAGGTGCTGGCCACCATGAACGAGTTGCCGTCGTGGGCAAGGCACATCCCGTTGGGGAAGTTCAGCCCCCGCATCACGGTCTTGGTCTTGCCGGTTGCGGGGTCATGACAGATCACGCGCCCGTTGCCGCGGCCCTCGAAGCCGTCGAGCGCCCATTCCTCCAGGGCATAGCGGGTGGAGGGATCGCTGAAGTAAATCTTGCCGTCCGGCGCAACGTCCAGGTCGTCGGCCAAAAGAATGCGCGAGTCATCCTTCAGCCTGAACCTGGTCCGATTGGTTTCGTCCGTGACCTTGAAGACCGTGCCGTCGGGCCTGACCCCGTACACCCCCATGCCGGACACGCAGACCAGGATGTTTTCGTCCCGGTCCATCGCCATTCCCAGAGGGCGTCCGCCGGTGCGGGCGAACTCCTCGCCGACCTGGTAATCCGGTGGGCGGAAACGCATGATGTAGCCTCGGCGGTCAACGCCGTAGAGGTTGTCATGGCGGTCCAGGATGATGTCTTCTGGCCCTTCCACCTGGTCCAAGCCCAGGGCCTCGGCATGGAGCAGGCGATCATTTTCGGCGTAGGGGCTGCTGCTGCCCCGCGAGATCGGCGGCGCCTTTTCAAAATCCACCCAACTTGGCGTAACGTAGATTTTCTGCAGCGCCTTGCCCTTGTTCTTGAACCACTTGACGTCGAACCCCACCGCCACCAGCAGGAGGAAGCCGATCACCGCGGTGCCCACCCTGCCGGGCACGCCAATATTGGTAAGGCCGTTGACGACCAGGTAGACGATGACGGCGCCGATGAGCGCGCGGGCCATGGTGCCACGGCCGCCCGCTAGGCTTACGCCTCCCAGCACGGCGCCGGCCAGGGCGTCTATCTCCCAGCCCATTCCCGCGGTGTAGCCCGCGTTGTACTCTCGTGATGCGTAGAGCATGCCGGCCAGCGCCGCGAGCATGCTGGCAATAATGTAAGCGGAAAAGATTGCCTGCTTGTCGTTGATGCCAGCATGCCGCGCCGCCTTACGGCTGGAACCGACGGCCATGATATGCACGCCGGGCCGTAGCCGGGTTAAATAGAAATGGAATGCGATGCCGATGACAACGAGAACAGCCATGTTGGTCGGTATGCCCAGGATGACGCCACTGCCGAAAAAGTCCCACAACATGCCGCCTTCGCCCGCGCTGGCCTGGGCCAACGGGTCGGCGTAGGCGGTGATCAACTTGGCGTAGACTGCGCGGCCGATAATGAGGGTCACCACGGTGGTCAAAAAAGGCCGCGTCTTGGCATAGGCGATCAGCCCGCCGTTGACCGTCCCAAAAAGCGCGCCGAAGAGCAGTACGCAGAGGACAACCAACGGATAAGGCAGGCCGAGGGTCAGCTTCAAGATTATGGAAAGAAAGCAAGACAGCGCGAATACCGACCCAACCGACAAGTCGATGCCGCCGGACATGATGGTCACAGCCATCGCCATCGTCACCAGGCCCATGTTGGCAAAGTTGCTCATTAGGACTTGTTGTTGGGCCAGAGATGCGTAGCCGGGGACAATCAGCAGCGATACGAAGTACACCAAGCACATTAAGATGAAGGGAACGATTGGCTCCATCCACCGCTTCTCAAGTAATTCGCCGAGGAACAACTGAGGGGTGTGCCGGTACCAGAAGCGCATCACCGCTGCATTAAGCCCGATGCCAGAAGCGGCTGAACTCATTGTCACGCCTCCATTTACTTCATTGGTTTCCAGCAGTAGCCGAAGTCGGCCGGGCTAGTGACCCAGTACAGAGCGGTGTAATGGGCAAACTGCCTGCTGCCGGGCTTGACGTCCCGGTTCTGCAGTATCTGCAGAACCGCGGCGACGATGTCCTCGCCCTGGATATCGGCGCGGTAGGACAGCAGCTTGTGGTAGAAGCCCTGCTTCAACTGGTCGCAGTCGGGCATCTGGCCGTCGCTGGCCACCCACACCTTGGCTTTGGAACCCGCGTTCTTCAGGGCCTGGCCCACGCCGGCGGTCTGCGGTCCCCATACGCTATAGACGGCCGCCAGGTCGGGGTGCGACTGAATCACGGTGGAAATGATCTCGCTGCCCTTGTTGGCGTCCCAGTTGCTGGGCTG
>JAHJRE010000322.1 GCA_018831055.1 Bacteroidota bacterium | reverse complement strand
TTTCCTGTATCCGAACCTTTCAATGCGAGCTCATCAGGCACCAATATCTGTAACTTTACCGCCGCAGAGGATATAACTACAAAACCAGTTGTCTGGGAGAGCATCGTACCTTTATATTGTGTCGTCAATGTGTGGGATGTTCCCTCGCCTGTTTTCATTATTACGGTAAATGTTGTTGAACCGTTTGTTAACGCATGCGATGATTGGACAACCTCATAATCGTCTGTCTCGGATAACACCTCCACCGTCGGCTCCGTAGATGTCACCAAGTTCCACCAGTTATCGCACCCGCGAACTGTCACCAGATACAAAATACCAGCCGTCCGCTCCTGTGGCGAACCCGTTTTGCCGTTGCCACTCGGCGATGAACCAGGTGACACCGTCTCTCCAGGACAGACAAGTTGTAATTTTGTAGGTGTATTCGGAACTACATTCATACTATATTGTGTAGCGGATTGTAACAGCGGCCCACTGCCATCAGCTATTATTCTGTGATTATCCTTTGAGGTTACTATTGTTAAATCAAACCAGGTCGTACCCGATATAAGCGGCTTATCTGAATATGTCGCATCATAATCATCATCAGGCGTTATTACCCTGATGGTTGCCGCAGAACCGCCGCCGCTTAATACTTTGTTATACTGATTATCACAGGAATTAACCGTTATTCTGAATGTATTACCTGCTGTCTGGGTAATAACAGTTCCTGTCTTACCTGTTGATGAACCCGGCAGTGGCGTCTCATTCGGCACAAGAAGCAATAATTTCGTCGCTGACGATGTTACAACTGTATATATTGTTGAAGTGCTTGCAGCAAGCGGTGTACCATCAGTATCGTCCGCTACAAATTTGGCATCCGTTTTCGCTGTCTTTAATGTGAACCAAAAATGGGTTGTCCCAAGCGATAAGTCAAGCGGCTGGGTTATCGGTGATACATAATCATCATTCGGTGTCAGTTTGATGGTCGCTCCGCCTGCTGGATACACAGTTGTTTTATTCCAATGTTTATCAACTGAATTAACGGTCACCTTGAACGGATACCCCGCTGTCTGTGTTTGTATCCCCGCGGAATCCTTGCCGGAAGATGAACCGCCTTTTTCAACCTCACCGGGTAAAATCACCTGTAATGCACACGCAGTATTTGGCTTAACTTCGTAAAATGCAGAATAATCCTCATTCAATGCAGGTGCACCTGAATAGATAAATGCGGTCACTTTATGCGTTAAAGCCGCCTGCTTAATTGTTAAGTTGAACGACACATAACCGTTTATAAGTTGAGCATATGGAATATCTCCATCCGCCACATATGGGTCAGTTACTTTTAAGTCAACCATCTGGTCTGAACCGGTATAGCGATTGAAATTCGGGTCAACAGCATTTACCGTTACCGTGAATTGCTGACCCGCGGTCTGTGATGTCCCGTAGACCTGATATTTTCCTGTTGATGAACCTGGCAACGCCGTTTCACCGGGCAGAAGCACCTGCAACTTAACCGCACCTGATGAAATAACCGGTATTGATGCGGAAGTATCAGCGGTGTAAAGCGGTGCAACACCGTCAACATCCGTAGAGGTTGCTGTCCAACTTCCGGAGGAAAGAACCGCAAGTGTAAACAGCCGTGTTCCGTTTTCAAGATAATTATTTGCCGGCTGATTATAATAAGGCGCCGATGCAGTTATCTGGACGGTAGTATTCGAGCCAAGGTTTGTTATTTGGTTCCAGTAGGGGTCGCAGAGATTTAGAGTTGTAATAAATGAAATCCCTGCTGTTCTATCAGACGGATTCCCGGTTCTTCCGTTATTTGAAACATCGCCATCAACGGCGGTAACACCCGGCACAAGAATTTGGAGTTTTACCGGGGCCGATGAAGCGACGACAAAATTATCGCATGTCTGGTTTGACATCGTGCCGGAATATTCTGCGGTTAAATTGCGGTTCGGGTCAACGCCGACGATTGTCCTTCTCCTCAGTGAAACGGTAAATGTCGTCGCACCCTGCGTTAATGCATGTGCG
>JAHJRE010000321.1 GCA_018831055.1 Bacteroidota bacterium | reverse complement strand
TCTTCTGCACGAATTGCAAGTCCATCAGATAGAGTTGGAAATGCAGAACGAGGAATTGCGGCACGCGGAGGAAGACGCCCGGGAATACGCGGCTGAACTCGCAGCGATCTACCCGCACGCCCCCTGCATGATGATCCTGATGGATGCGGAACGCCGGGTGCGCAAGGTCAATAATTTTACCGCCGAGTTTGCGAACCAGCCAACCAATGACCTGCTTGGGTTGCGCAGCGGCGAGGTTTTGCGTTGTCTGCATGCGCTTGATAATCCGCTGGGATGCGGCTTCGGCCCATTATGCCAGGACTGCCTGATCCGTCGCACTGTCCTGGATACTATCGAATCAGACACCGTTCATCACCAAGTGGAAGCCACCCTGGCGGTATCCGCTCCGGAACTTCAAGGCAATCATACGTTCCTTCTCTCCTCCGTGCCCTTGAATCTGCGAGGTGCGCCGATGGCGCTGGTCAGTCTCCTGGATATCACAGACCGCAAACGTGCCGAGGAGGAGCGTGAGCTCTTGGCGGAGCAATTGCGGCAGTCCGAGAAAATGGCCGCCATCGGCCAACTCGCCGGCGGCATCGCCCATAACTTCAATAACCAGCTTTCCGGGGTTCTCGGTTACGCGGATCTGCTGCTCACCAAACTGGAAGACGATACACTTCGCCGTTATGCTGCAGGCATTATCACTTCCTCGCGTCAGGCGAGTGAACTCGCCTCACAACTTCTCGCCTTCTCCCGCAAAGGGAAGTATATCTCTACGCTGGTGGACATGCACCGCCTGATCAGCGAGACAGCTTCGCTCCTCTGGCACAGTATTGACCGACGAATCGAAATCCGTCAGCATCTGGACGCCGAATATGCCACGGTTCTGGGAGACCGGTCGCAAATCCAGAGCATTCTCCTTAACCTCGGCCTTAATGCCCGTGACGCCATGCCAAACGGCGGCGAGCTCGTGTTTTCAACCGCAGTGATCGACCTTGCCAAGATAAAGGCGACTACCCTTGGCGTGGAACCAGGACGTTATCTGCGTATTGCCGTTGCCGACACCGGCGCGGGTATGTCCCCTGAGACGATCAAACATATTTACGAACCGTTCTTCACAACCAAGGAGATTGGCAAAGGCACTGGTCTCGGACTCGCTGCTGTTTATGGAACCGTAATTAACCATCATGGCGCGATTGAGGTGCAAAGCGAACTGGATAAGGGATCGATATTCGTGATCTATCTGCCCCTGAGCGAGGAGGCAATGCCCAATCCTGCCGCAGAACCAAAGTCGGCGGCAAATGGTCACGGGCATGTGCTGCTCGTGGATGACGAAAACGTGATCCGAATCATAGGTGCGGATATGTTGCAGGACATTGGATATGAGGTTACGGTGTGCGGCGATGGCGTCGAGGCCTTTGCCCGTTATCGCGAATGCTGGGAGGCAATCGATGTGGTGATTCTGGACATCGTGATGCCGAAAATGAGTGGTCGGGACACCTTTGCCGCCCTGCGCGAAATCAACCCCGGCGTCAAGGTGATTATCTCCTCCGGCTACAGCATCGACGGCGAGGCCAAGCAGATTCTTGAGGATGGCGCTATAGCATTTTTACAAAAACCATTCAATCTTGCGGAACTGTCGCGGAAGGTAAATGAAGCGCTGCAGGGGGTAATGACGTCTACAGCGGAAGTGTTTTAATTGCGGCAAGGGCGTGGAGACAACATGTCGAGACAGAAACGAAAAAGTCAGGATAGCGAAGACCTGGGCCATTGCGCGGAAGCTGAATTGGATAATTGCGATGCGGAAGCCGACCTGCCGCAGAATGAAGCGGAGGCGATGCGTCTTCTGCACGAACTCCAGGTTCACCAGATAGAACTGGAGATGCAAAACGAAGAGTTACGCAAGACGCGAGCCGAAGTCGAAACCGCCCTGGCAAAGTACACGGATCTCTACGATTTCGCTCCCGCAGGCTACCTGACCTTAGCGAAGGACGGGACTATTCGGGCTGTTAATTTTCTCGGCGCCAAGCTTCTAAGTAAAGAACGCTCCCATCTGATCGGCCGACCGTTCGGGATTTTAGTCACCGAGGAGTGCCGTCCCGCCTTCAATACGTTTCTCGATCAGGTCTTTGCCGAGGCTGCCGATACGACCTGCGTGGTGTCGCTCCCTGGTGACGGCGATTCTCCACAAACCGTCCGGATCATGGCGACAGCATCCCCAATGGGCGAGGAGTGCCGCATGGTCGTGG
>JAHJRE010000320.1 GCA_018831055.1 Bacteroidota bacterium | reverse complement strand
GCAGGACCCGTAAGGGGCACGGTCGGGAAGGAACTTCGTATCGGGGTGTTCTTCACGGGCCTTTTCTTCCCAAGCCCTGCCATTGCCGCTTCGAAGATTCCACCCCAGAGTTGGCCCTTCCCTTTTGCCGTTTCCAAAGCGGCGGGCGCGCTAATCGCGCCTGCGCCTATAGCGCCTTGCAACCCGTAGCCGCCGCCTATCTGCGCCCCTTGTAGACCAAGCTCCGCAATCCGCTGGGCCGCGCCAAGTTCGGTTTCATACTGCGCTTGCGCGGAGGTCAGCCCTGTCGTAAGCGCCCGCTCTTCGGCCTCATAAGCCTTGAGGGCGGCCTTCTCAGCAGCGTTAAAGTTGTACTCAACGGCCAACCGCCCTAGATCAACTCCCGTCCTCGCCGCTTCGTTTCGAGCTTCAAAGAGTTTCCAGGAGTTTACCGCTGCTATATCAAACCCCCGCTGTGCTACCTTATCAAGCGCGTTCTTCATGGCCAAGGCAGCGTTCTGGCTTGCTTCAAGTTCTGTCCCTCCAGCTTCGCGCGCCCCCATAACCGCGTAGTCC
This sequence comes from Bacteroidota bacterium, assembly GCA_018831055.1. NCBI lineage: Bacteria > Pseudomonadati > Bacteroidota > Bacteroidota bacterium. The sequence goes on along the minus strand of JAHJRE010000320.1, from coordinate 2,333 downwards.
GCCGCTATCTTGGTCGCCTCCCTAAGCGCGGCGACCTCCGGCTGTGTCAGCCGCGCCACCGTCTCGTAACCCCCCAGTTTTGCTTGCCATGTTGCCCGGCCCTGTTCTTCTCCGGTAACCGCGTATCCCGCCCGGCTCTCCGCAAGCGACTTGCGTGCCGCCGCCCTTACTTTCGCCGCTGCCGCCGCGCCTCTTGCCGGACTGTAGCGGCCCTGGGTGAAGGCTGCCATCTTCGCCTCGCGCGCGGCATCCTCCGCAAGTTGCGCTTCAGTCACCCGTTGAGCCGCCGCGACACCGGGAGAGAGAGCCGTAGACGGCCCCCTCTGAACTTCTGAGAACATCTGAGGGTAGAGTTCTTCAAGCGCCTTCGCAGCCGGTAAGCCCGTCCTCTCGGCGATGGCCCTAACATCTGCTCCGGCTTTTCCTGTCGCCCCTCGGAACTCAGTCCCATATTTTGTCGCCGCCTCTTTTACCTTAAGCGCGTAATCCTCTGCCGCCGCCCGTTCCTGCGGATCGGCAATCTGAGCGGCGTATCTCATCGCTGCCGCGTAGTCTTCTGCCGCCTTCACCGTCTTCTGCTCAAACTCCGGCGCCAGATAAGTAAGCCCGCCAGCAGCCCGTTCACTGGCCCTGCGCAGCGCGGATCCGGCGGTCGTCCCCGCACCTTTTATCTCGCCTACCATCCGTTCCCGCCAGTCGGCAAGCCCCCTGCCCGCTTTAAGCTGCTCCTCGATGCGCGCCTGCCCCCGGCCAGCCGCCTCCGTAGCGGCGGCCCTCGCCGCTTCTCCCACGCCCCCTATGGTCCCTGCGGCTCGGCCTGTTTGTTTCTCATACTCGCGGGATGCTCTCGCGCTTTGGAGAGCGCCAAGCACGGGCGCATACTTGCCCAGTGCGCCGCTTACCTTCGCGGCCCCGCCCAGAAATTTGCCAAAAGTGCCCCCAAGAAGCCCTCCAGCCTTCCCCAGAAGGCCCCCTACACCGGGGATCGCTAGCAGTGGCAAAACCTTTGTGGCGGTCCTCAGCCAGCTCTTAAACGGCTTCTTTGGCATTTTCAATAGCTTCTTCAGAGAGAATCCCATTTGCGGTCTCCTTATTCGCCGGTAACTACGACGAGGTTTCCCGTATTCTCGTCGTAGTAGACCGGCAGTTCCCTGCCCGTCGTATCCATGACCCGCGCGGCGACGCCAGCAGATCGGGACAATGCGCCGAGGTAGGCAGCCCACTCCGGGTCGAGCAGCTTACCAAACAAGCGAGACGGCGGAGTTATGCGAGGCTTGCGATCAAAGGCTCTCATCTCGCGGGGGCCTCCTCCGGTGTAGTAAAGGCAAGCGCATGAACTTCAGGACACTGACTTTTGAGCATCGCCGCCGAAATCTTCACCTTGGCCACTCTGCACGGAATCCCGCAGGGAAGCTCGTAAGTCACCGCCCCCAGAGTTACAGGAAGCTCTTTTGTTGTCGTTTCTTGCTTGCGGCCCCTGCCTGTCACTACAGCCGTTAAAGAAGCCGCCGCCGCCGGGTTGAGATCGACAAGCAGCTCTTCAACCACCGTATCGCGGCCCGGCATACCTAGACCCAATTCTGCCGTCTCGATAGTAAAGATCGGATTGCCTGCCCCAAAATCGGTCTCGAAAGCATCCCCGCTGCACAGCCGCACCAACTTGCGCGCTTCAGTCAGGCCGAAGACCTGGCCCCGCGCCCCATCCCGCACAATGGAGACGACCGAAAGCGCTCGTTCAAGCCCGCCTACCATACCGACAAGACGGCGGGCGACCCATGCCTTCCGCTCCGTATCGTAAATCAAAAGGCTCGGTACACCTTGATAATAGCAGTGGCAAATGTAGCGCTCCCCATCGCACCAGGCATCATGCGGTTTCGTCAGGTCAATATCTTCTTCGTTTATGGCATCCCTGCTGATATTAGCCAGGCCCGACCCATCGAAGTAGTAGAAGCCGTCACGTGCCGACCAGTAGATACCAAGGTTGTCGGAGGCGATTGTTCGATTGCTGAGGCAACCTACGGGAGCGAGAAAGATGGGTATTCTCGCTCCGGCGAGATCACCTGCCATCAGGAATGTCTCCGAATCGAAAAAGACGACCACCATCTCCCGCCATGTGGCCAGCCCGGTGATCTCCTCTCCGGTGACGGCAAATCCATCCCACTCCTCCCCATCATCCGGGTAATCCTGAACGGCAGGCCACTGGTTCGGCCAGTTGCGCGTCGAACAGGCTAGCGCCCGGGGCCGCTTCCATTCGCCCTCGATGTAGTCCAGACACGCGGCGTAGATTACATTGTTGCAGGATGCGATGAACTTGGCCGCTGGCGCTGCAAGGT
>JAHJRE010000319.1 GCA_018831055.1 Bacteroidota bacterium | reverse complement strand
GGTACACTTTTACTGCCGGATGTTACACCAAGCCCTGTGCTTAAACTTGGAGCCAATTATGCTACTATAGACACCGGCGGCTTTTTTGTCTCAATGTCGTCAAATAACCTGATAACATCAACCGATCCCGGCAGCGTGTTTTATACATTCAAATGTCTTGTCTCAACGGTAAATGTTACAGGTGTGGCATTACAATCAGCAGGGTATAATGCGGATTGCTTATTCATATCAAGCGACACTAAAATAGTTGCTTTGAACAATATTATCTATAAAGACTCATTGGCTGCTTCAAATCGTGCATTATCACTCGGTTATTCAACGATTCCCGGGACATTCACATTCACAGGATATAATTTTGATACCGCTGTTTTAACAAATGTTAATACACCCAATTTAACCAGCGGGCTTGTGGTGATGCAGAATGCAACAGGCGCAAAAGCCGGACCTCTATACGAGAACGATCCGAATGACAGGGTTTTCTGGCAACCAGGCGATTCAATTTCGGTTGTCAAGCCAGCCGGCGGCGAGGTGTTTACTGTCGGAAGTACTCAGACAATCAAATGGACCACAACCGGCTCAATCCCGAAGTTAAAATTAGAGTACTCAATGGACGATTTTATTATTACCAATTTTGTAGCGAATGTGTCAACGGGTCCAAATTTCGGAACATTTAACTGGACAATCCCGAATAACCCGTCGGCAACAATAAAGGTTCGCGTCTCTGCGGTTAATTATCCCACCATCAACACCATCTCAAACGCTTTCACAATCCAGCCACCAGTTGCGGCGCCTTCAGGATTTACCGCCTCAACGGTTTATGTTTCATCAATACAATGGAGATTCACCGATAACGCTTCCGACGAGACCGGTCTGTATATTTCATCAGGAACAAATATCAGTATGCGACTATCTGAAAACCTTGGACCTTTAAGTGGCACAGGTGGAGCAACGAGTTGGTGGGAAATAAATCTTTCAACCAATACGCAATACACCAGATACGCAGAAGCGGTAAATGCCAGTAGTAATAGTTGGTCAGCAGCAAAATACGCATACACCGCCGCTAATCCACCGACTTCATCTACGGTCATCAGCGTTACATCGGCGTCAGTCAGCGTTAAATGGTCAGCAAACAATAATCCATCAGGAACATATTATGGAGTTGCGTATTCAACAGATAGTGGGTTTGGTGTTGTAAGTTATACATCAACAACAATTGCAATGAATATAGATGTAAAGGGTCTTTCAGCAGAAATCACATATTACTTAAAAGCAAAGGCGTATAATGGCGATGGAATTACTACTGCTTACGATATAACCGTCTCTACAAAAACGCTTCCTGCGGGAGCGCCAACAGCACCGACGGGATTAACTGCGACGGAGGTTACAAATTTATCAATAAAATGGGTCTGGAGCGATGTTGCAAACGAGCAGGGATATTATTTGCAAACGAGCACCGGGGGATTTGTGGCATCCGTTGCCGCGGACACGGTAAATTATAAGGAAACCGGGCTTATGCCCAACACGCAATACAGCAGGTATGTAGAAGCGTATAATGTGACCGGAAGTAGTAAGTCGGTAGTGGTAAGTAAATACACATTAGCAAGTATACCAACTAACTTTTTGTGTTCTACGAAAAATTTTAATTGGATAAAACTTGAATGGTCTGCAAACGGCAATTCGGCCGGCACGATTTATGAACTGTATCAATCTACCGCATCTGATTTTAGCGTGTATTCCTCCTCAATCTCTCAATCTCTTAATCTCTTAATCTCTGGTCTTAGCCAACTCACGACATATTATTATCAGATAAAATCCGTTAATGCGGAAAATATTAAAACGGGGCCTGTAGAACTTACAGTTCAGACGCCGAACTCAAAAACGACGGGACCTGTTTCCGGAAAAGTGACTCAAGCGGATGGAACTGTCGCGTTTCCGGTTTTAGTACAATTGTATAATAACGATGGCACAATAAAAATAGCGGAGACATTTAATAAGTCCGACGACGGAACATATCTTTTTGAGAATCTTGATGACGGGATTTACCATGTTGTGTGCAGCTGGCTTGTCAACGAAATTGAATCGGTGGTTTATAAGACGGACATACCCGAAAACAGTAAGGATGTTCTTTTCACGCTGAAGATAAAATATGACCTTGCGCAGGTTATAGGGAAGATCGCACTTGTCAGTCGCGCCAATTTCGCTGGAAAATTTGCACCTGCTAAGCAACCATATGTGGAGTTATTACAAAGAAGCAGGGTAATAGCGATGATTAATTC
>JAHJRE010000318.1 GCA_018831055.1 Bacteroidota bacterium | reverse complement strand
GCCGCACCGGCCGCACCTCTCCCAGGAGCGCTACACGGATTCCGGCGTCTTCCTGCTGCCGCGCGCCATTCACCGGCTGGTGACGGTGCTCGACATGTATCAGACCTATCACCTGATCCATCACCTCTTCCCGCGCATCCCATTCCACCGGATCGGCCTTGCCTTTCACGAGATGCGGCCGATTCTCGAGGCGGAGGGGGCGGCGATCCACGACTGGACGCATGCCTGGGACCGGAAGCCCGCGCGGGGCGGAGCCACACCCGTCGCCGGTGTCGCGCCGGGCGCGCGGACGGCGAGGGCGGGGGGAGCCGCAGTAGCGCACGGTGCGCAGGCTGCTGCGCGCATATATCCCCTTCGAACATGGGGACGCAAAACCTGGAAATAGCTTCCCCGAAAGGGGGTGCTAGGTGAGTTGGCTAGGAGCCGTCAATCCATTTCGGTTTTGCTGGAAAGCTGGCAGTTATTGTGCCGCTGCACTTTGGGCACTTGTAGGTTGTTTGTTCCCTGCTTTTGGCCCCCGATCCCAAATTTGGGAGGGCCTGCAAAACAGACTTCTTTCCATCATCGTAGCAGTTTTGGCAAAGCCAATGCGGTGGTTCGGAGCCACGTTCTTCTTTTTTAAGCATGTAGGCGAACGCGCCGGGGCTGACCCGCTTAAGCTCATATTTTTCTCTATCGCTAACTTGTTCTTTGAGGCGAGCCACTTCTTTTTCAAGGTCGCCTATAAGATCAACTTGCGCCGCATGAACCTGCTGGGCATCGAGGGCTTTTGTTTGGGCGTCAAGGATGACCGACTGAAGCTCTATGACGGCGGCATTAATTTTTACCGCTCCGTCCATGTCTTTTATCGACTTCACGATATCGTACGCCGTCTTAAGACCGCTGAGCGTGCCACTGATAGATGCAAAATCGACCACGACTGCCACCGCTTGAATGAACCACCGATCATACCCGAACACTTTCTTATGGAAAGAGAAACGCTATGATCGGGGGATGTGGATTATCAAACTTCTCGTCCGTTTTCTTTGGGCCGCTTTTGAAATTGCGGATGCCGCCGTTCAATTTGTTGGTGGTTGGGTCATTTTATGGGGTGCGGGGTGGGCCATGTTAGCCGCACTCTGGGGCTTCATAATCGAGGCTGGTCCAATGACAATTCCAGTAGCTTTCGCTGCTGCGGCGGCATCTATGATTTTCTTTGACGCACTAATGATTGTCTATGCGGCTTCCTCAAAAGCTAGTCGAGAAACAATCGAAATAGCCAAAAAATTAGGTGATTTGACCTTGTGCGGGACAGACCTACTTTACAGAAGATCACAAGGTCAAATTTCAACCACTCCAAAGGAATCGGAGTGGTGGGATTGGATGGGGGAATGCGTTGATACCGTAGAGAGAACAAATCTTTCCGATGAATTCTACGGCCTTAAGAGCATATCTGATCCGGACGAGTTTCAGGCAAAACTTAGGATGATAACAATGCGATTCATGAAGGAAAAAAGAATCCCCATAAGGTCAATCAACAGGCTAGGCAAATGACCTTCTCCCGTTTCGACCTTCTCTTGTCCAAGATGATTAGGGGCGAGGAAAGGCCTGCAAAAGAAGGTCGAACATTAGGTGCGGCTGCTTCCGAAGGTTATGGCGGAACTCGAACTCGGCCAGATACTTCGGGAGGTGCGCGGAAGAAACCCAAACATGCGTCCCCGAAATCCCGCGCTTGAGGCTGGACCAAAACGACTCAATCGAATTGGTATGCACGTCACCACGAACATACTCACCGGATGAGTGATTAACCGTGCCGTGACGGAAGCCCTCATCGGGCAGGCTCTTGAACGCCTTGGCTTCGTCGGTCGCGATCCGCGTTCCAGCCTTGACGTGTTCGATGATCCGGGGAACCACATGGAAGGAACCGCGACCGGCCACGACGCGGGTAATCACGTCGCCGCCGCGTTCGGCGATGCCGAGAACCACGGTCTTGTCATCCTCGCCGCGCTTGTCTTTGCCGCCGATATACGCCTTGTCGGCTTCCACGATCTTGTCACCGCCAAGTTGATCGTCGCCGTCCACCCAACCCATGTACTTGCGGATTTCATGGCCCATGCGCCATGCCGTCTTGTAGGTCACGCCTAGCTGGCGCTGGATTTCCTTCGCGCTCACCCCGTTGCGGGTAGTCGTGAACAGGAACATGACGAAAAACCAGTCGCGCAGGCTCGTGCGGGTGCGCTCGAACGGGGTTCCGGCGGTAGGGTAGACCTGATGGCCGCAGAACTCGCACTCAAAGCAGCGACGGCCCCTCACCTTGTGGTGTTTGGCTTCCGCGCCGCAGCTTGAGCAATGAAACTTGGACCCGTAACGCACCGTCATAAGGTGGTTAAGGCAGGCTTCATCGTCGGGGAAGAGGGCGTTGAACGTCTTGAGGGTCATTGCTTTGGTCATGGGGTCTCTCTCCTATAACCTTAATATGGCCCCGGCCTTCCCATGTTTCAAGGGGATATATGCGCTGCTGCGGAGTCGGAACGTCACACGAACACGAACTGAATTTCCCTTTGTTTTCAGCGGCTTGAATTTATCGTTGCCAGCGAGAACAAAATGAGTACATTGATCGTCATGAACAGCGCATTGCGCGACTCGGGCGGCGATGAAATAAGGGGAAATCACTCATGTCCAAGAATGTTGTGAGTCTCGTGGCAAAAGACGATACGGACAAGAAAAAGGCGCTGGACGCCGCGCTCAG
>JAHJRE010000317.1 GCA_018831055.1 Bacteroidota bacterium | reverse complement strand
CTGCTTAACCATGGCCAACTCGATCACATACGCCCCAAATTCACGTAGGCTTGCTGACCCTATCCGCTTCTGGGCCTGGGCAAGCAGAGAGATATATTCGGTGTCAAGTTGCTGGCCTTGGATCTCTGGCGGGGCAGGTGGTAAGAATCCACCACGGAAGAGGATGCCAAGAGATCGGCTGACAATAGGGTCCAGTTTCTCGTAAATTGTTCGGTTGATCAGAGGCCCAAGCAGGATCAGCTTTTCCTCATTTTCCTGGGCAATTTGAGCGGTGTTGACCGGCTGAACCCCTGGCCTGGATGTGGCCATGCGGAAAATATCATTAAAAAACCCTTCTGTGATTTTTGTTTGGAGCTTTTCAATTTTAAGCTCCATTTTGGAGATATCAGAGTCAACTGTATATACCCGTTCGGGCTTTGCCGTACTGCCATCCCAAGGGGTAATCCCCCCGGGAAGATCGTCAAAATCATTAATCATGCCTGAAGGAACAAGCACGGGCGGCTCTGCGTTTTTGTGGATTACAATATATTCTGTTGCCTGCATCTCCTGAAGCTGCTTGACATTCGGGAGGTTTTCAAAGCTTGCGCCGGTGCCATAGACATCACTGGCCGCTGTATCATACCGGGATACATGATAGGGGTTTTCCTCAAATCCTGATTTCAGGAGGATATTGTCGTTCTGTCCGGGCTCGAAATAAACGGATTGAAACATCTTATTAACGCCATCAATCAGCCCTATCTTGCGTTCGTCATTTGGTTGCACAGCATGACAGACATTAAAAAACTGGTACGGATTCTTTTCGGCGGCGGTCCTTATATCCTGCCGGCACCGATCCCCAAACCGCTCAATCATATTTTTGGCAATCATGGGAGTGATTACATAGGTGGTATCAACCAGTCCCTCAGAGTTTGCTTGTATATAATACGTGCCGGCTGTTTTGTTGCTGAAGTTAAGCAGGGTGTTTTTCCCAGCCTCTTGGAGCAAGCATGATGTGCAAAACCCAATAAGCTCAATATAGTCGGTGTAAATGCACTGGTAAAAGTTCGACTGGGAATATGCAAAATATAAAATTTTTTCGACTCGGTCCAACCACGCTTTTACTGGGCCATATTTTGACAAATCTTGGTCCTGCATCCGCACCCTGATCCATGGCCTTGACGGGTTGGTCATGCCCCCCATCATACCGGCTGCAAAGATCATGACTGCCCGGGTTGCTTCCGGATCAATTATCTGGCTGGACGTTTCCCGGCCCTGGCTGGCTGGTGTCTGCTGATAATACCCACGACTTGGCAGGATAAAATCTGTTATCTCCTGGTGTTTGGTTTTCCATCCATCGCCGTATTGAGACTCAAGATATTTGAGGCGTTTATTGTATTCTGAGGCGTCGCCCATTATTTTACGGCTCCGAGGATGGTTGGTTTTTTTGTTACGGCATCTTCGGTCAGGCCAAGGCCCCCTGTCAGGAGCGTGGACTTTTTGCCCTTCTTCTTTGTCTCAGTGACGATCTGGGCGCTTTCGGCTGCGTTGGCCGCCTGTTGTTTGGCTGCCTCTGATAGCACTATCTCTGTTACCGGGGTCACTGGCGCTGGGGTCACTGGCGCTATGGAGGTGGTTGTCGCTGCGGGGCCATCATCACCACCGCCACCAAACAGGCCTATTAGTTGTTTTGCTGGCCTGACTGACTCTTCATAAAGCTTCTCAAATGGCCGCGAGACCTCTTTTACAACTTTTTTAAAAAAACTACCCATCTATCTACCTCCTATGTGGGAAAATACTTTGTGGGCCTGTTTGCGGGTTTGCCTGCGGATACGAGCTATTTTACAGCTGGCCGTTGGTTCGTGTAGGTGGACTATCTTGCTGACCGGCCTGGCGAACGAAATAGCCACATTGTCACCACAATCCGGAGAATTTAATCCCCTTGCCCGCATATCTTTCTTTGATTCGAGCTGCATGCGATCCCGGGCATCATAGAAATATTCAGGGCCAACAAGGTCATCACAAACCTCTTGATCATCATCGATGCACCCACCAGCTTTTAACCACTCAATGATTTCTGCCCAACACTCTGCTCTCAGGTTGTGGTATTTTTTCTCGTTTTTTGCGGACTCTGCGAAATTGACGGGGATAATGTTTCTATGTCCAAGCTGTATAAGGCGGTCAACCACTCCGGCCCCGACACCGATAACGTCAATAAAAACGGCATCGTACCCCTCGTCGTTGTTCATTGTTCCAAGCTTGTTGGCCAGGAACATAGTATCTTTGCCTCTGTATTTATGGAGAATTGTATGGCGCAGGCCCTGCCGCTCACCTATAGTTGACTGGTCATCGCCAAACCTTGCAGGATCACATATTAAAATCCTGGGAGCGTGGGCGTATTCTGACACATGGATTATCTTACCCCTCGCTGCCTCTACCAGATCGTATGGAATTAATTGCGCACTGGACGCCCTTGGAAACACACCCTTTACCCTAACCCTGGTATAATCTGAGTCCTCGCCGTTGTCGGCTATAAGCTCATCGATATATTTTTTATTGGTTATCTGGACGTCCCTGGAATCCACCTGATAACACATAAACCTGTGCCGCTTTTTGCCGAACGCCTCCCGAAAAGAACCAGTGTTTTTTGTCGGGTTACCAAATAAAAACTGCATCGGCTCCCCATCAGTCATACCCCCGTCCTGGACCTCGAAAATCTTATCAGAGATGGCGCTTGACTCGTCGTTGATATAAAACGATGTTGAATCAACTGCGTGCTGACCTGCGAAAGCTTCTGAGTTTTCCTCCCGGCAGGTTTGAGCGGTGCAAAACCAAGATTCTGGGAAAAGCTTGTGTCTCATCCTCATTGATCCGCGACCGCTGGAAATATCAAACCAGTGAGAGGTGATACACCGTTTTGTCCATTTGGCTATCTGGGGCCATGTCTTTGATTCGAGTTGTGGGCCTGTGTTGGCGGTAACGGTCCCTTGGGCATTTGGCCTTGTGGACATAATAAGATTGACAAGCCACCCGGTCATTGCGCTTTTGCCGATACCATGTCCGGAGGATACTGCCATCCTGATTGCATCCACGGCGTGGGAGCCGTCAAACTTGTTGGCCTTTATTTTTTCACCGAGATCATCCAGAAACTGGCAGGACCATTCATCCGGGCCATATTTTGAGTTGTATTTTGACGCCCATGGCTCTGGGAGTTCGCAGACCTGAATTGAAGGGTCTGTGTCCCACGGATAGGCGAACATAACAAAACCAAGGGGATCGGCGTAATATTTGGCGACCTCATGGGCCAGCTCTATATCAATCTTGCTGGCCATTTACTCTTTGCCTCCCTGCAAATAGGGCTTTAATCAGCTCATCGTCTCCGGTTACTTCTACTTCGTGCCGGTCACGCCAGCGTTTTGGTTGCCTGTTCTTAAGCCAAAAGATTTGGGCGGTGGTGTCTGGTACAATAAGTTTTGTAACCTTTTTTGTGACGACCATATCTGAGGTCGTGATATCGCCATCCGGTTTTTTTATAAGTCTCGGCTCTTTGGTTGTTTCAGTGTACGAAAATCCCAAGGCCCTTTTTGCAAGGCTGTTTTCAATCTTTTCAGAATCCCAATCGTCCTTGCCTTTTTTTATGGAGTCCGAAAAATCTGGGTGCTCTTTTTTCCACAAATTGATTGTGGATTTTGCAACCCCAAAGAGTTTGGCCAGCTTTACATCAGTCAATCCACCCTCACGGCAAGCAACTTCGGCCATCCGGTTAAAATCTTCTTTGTATTCCGTGGGTCTACCTAATGGCATTAATACTCATACCTCCCATACCAATTGTGTTCTTTTGTGTGGATTTTCTCAGGTTGGATGGTGTGATGGCAAGCTTCTGGTCCGTGGATTGGGGAAATCCACGGAAATAAAAAAACCGCCCCATTTCTGAGGCGGTTGTGATGCTGATTTGTTGTAATTAAATTATATTAT
>JAHJRE010000316.1 GCA_018831055.1 Bacteroidota bacterium | reverse complement strand
CTACACCGTTACCCTGATCGTTCTGAATGAAAACAGCTGTCTTGACACGGTCTCCCATGATGTAACCATCTTTGAACTCCCCTCGGCCGATTTCACCATCTCTCCGAACGATACTTCCTGCATGGGAGAAACCGTTGTTTTCTCCGGTAACGGAACGTCGGATATCACCGCATGGCAATGGGACTTCGGGGATGGCAACACAGGAACGGGACAAAATGTTACCCATATATACTCCAGCCAGGGTACTTTCAACATCATGCTTGTAGCTTCCAATAGTAACGGATGCCTTGACACCGTTATCCATCAGCGTGTTATCATAGATGTTAATGTTGATTTTTCTATAAATCCATCACCCAGTTGTGAATCGTATGATGTTTCTTTTACAGGAATTGGTGACGCCAATTTTACCGATTGGGTATATGATTTCGGAGACGGGAGCCCTGCATTAACCGGAAAGAACGTTAATCATTCATATACTACGGACGGTACTTACTTAGTCACATTAACCGTTTGTTCAGAACAAGTCACCCATACTCTTGTTGTAAATCCTCCTGCAGATGCTTATGCAGGAACAGATGAAGCGACCTGTGAAGACGTGTTCTTTGATTTATCAACCTCCCTGATTCCACCATCTGCAAGCAATTACAGTTCGATCTTGTGGTACGGAGGTGATGGCACATTCAATAATACTGGACTTGTGGCCCCTGTTTATACTCCAGGAGCTGATGAACTTGGGTTAGTTACACTTACCATGGTAGCTTATGGTTTATCACCCTGTGAAAATGATACTTCAACTATGATTCTTGAAGTGGTTCCAGGTGCCTATGCCTTTGCCGGAAGCGATGAAAACTCCTGTCAGGGTGACCCATACGACTTTGCCAATTCAATGGTTGTTCCATTCTCAATGAACTATAATTTCATTGAATGGTCAGGGGGTACAGGAACTTTCGTTGATCCACATGTAGAGGTTCCTGTTTATATCCCTGCAACCGATGAATTAGGCCCAATCACTTTTACCGTATTAGCAACCAATGTTTTAAATTGTGACTCCATTGATGAAATGGTTTTAACCATTCATCCAAAGTTTACCACTACCAACGATGAGACCATTTGCTACGGAGACTCAATGTTTGTGCAAGGAAACTGGCAATATACCTCAGGAACCTACTTTGATACCGTGGTGTCGGTCAATAACTGCGACAGTGCTATCATCACCAACCTCACGGTTCTGCCACAGATCGATATGGACTTCACAATTTCTCCCAGGGATACATCCTGCCTGGGTGATATAGCATACTTTACTCAGGTGGGCTTGGCCAACCTTACATCCTGGATCTGGAACTTTGGCGATGGTACCACCTCATCACAACAAAACCCTGCCCATATTTACCAGAATCCGGGCACATACACAGTCACTCTCTCCTTTACAGATGATGTCGGATGCTCCGATGAAGCATCCCATGAAGTATTTGTTTATATCCCTCCCGATGTTGACTTTTCCGCATCCGTTGCATCTGCCTGTTTGAATGCAAGTGTGGATTTCACAGGAAACAGCAGTTCAAACATCATTGAATGGCTATGGGATTTCGGCGACGGAACCACAGGTAGCGGTCAAAACGTGTCGCATATTTATACAACCTATGGAAATATCTATATTACACTTCAAGTAATTGATAACCATGGCTGTACTAATTTTGTCACTCATAATATTTTTGTAGCCGAACCTCCTAATGCCGAGTTCGACTATACGGTAGTGTCGTGTGATACTCTCCAGTTCATTGATTTATCTACTAAGCCGGACGGATATTTTCTGGTCCAGTGGCAATGGGATTTCGGCGACGGAGGGACCTCCAACCTTCAGAATCCTATCCATGACTATGATGCAGGAGGAGTTTACAATGTCCAGCTGGTGGTCACAGCCGACTCAGCCGGGCTTTTATGCAACGACACCATCACCCACCCGGTCATCGTGCCTTCCCTGCCCACGGTTTATTTCACCTGGGCCCCCGACCCTACCTGCCTGGGCGACCAGACTTACTTCTACGGTACCTCCGGCAGTCCCATCGCATCCTGGATGTGGGACTTCGGCGACGGCTTCAACGCCACGGGGCAGGAGCCCGTCCATACCTACCTCTCCTCCGGGCTCTTTGATGTCATCCTCTCGGTGATAGACCAGTACGGCTGCCGCGACTCGGTATTACATACCGTCGAGGTCGTCGAACTTCCCGATGTCTCCTTCTCGGTTAACCCTTCCCCTGCCTGTGTCGATGCCGTGGTATCCTTCACCGGGGCTTCCTCTTCGATGATAGCTTCCTGGTTCTGGGACTTTGGCGACGGGGGCTCCTCCCTGCTGCAAAGCCCCCAGCATACCTACTCCGCGACAGGTACTTTCATGGTCTCTCTCAGCGTCATGGACACCGCCGGATGCATATCCTCCTTTACCCTGCCACTGGTCGTGAACCCCCTGCCATCACCCGATTTCTCCTACTCCTCGGCCCTGGTTTGCCAGGATGACTCCATCGCTTTTACCGACCTTTCCGTCTCTCCCAACGGACAGATCATCCGATGGGTATGGGACTTCGGCGACGGTACCGTCGTGACCATCAACACCCCCGATGACCCCGATGTGGTTCACCTGTTCTCCGGTAGCGGTACCTTTAACGTCTCGCTCTCGGTCACCGATATCGACTCCTGTCAGAATACCATCGTTAAGTCCGTCGCGGTGACCGCCTCACCCATCGCCAACTTTAACAATACTCCCGGGTGTATGCTCCAGCCCGTCGACTTTACCGACCTTTCCTCTCCCAACTCCGGATCTCCCATCGTTTCCTGGTTCTGGGAGTTCGGGGACCCGGCCTCCGGACCTGACAACACCTCCATCTTCCAGAACCCCGTCCATGTGTTTACCGGGGCCGGCGACTTTGAGGTGCTCCTGTTGGTCCACAACGCCGACGGCTGCCTGGATTCCATCACCAAAACCGTTACCGTCGACTCCATCCCTTCGGCCAGCTTTACCTACACTCCCGATACCATCTGTGAAGGCGAAGAGATCACCTTCTCCGGCATTTCCCCTTCGGCCGTCTCATGGCTCTGGGACTTCGGTGACGGCGGTTCTTCCGTCCTGCAAGAGCCCATTCATGTGTTTACCGCAGCGGGCACCTACAACGTTACCCTCTCGGTCAGCTCCGGGGCCGGGTGCCAGAACATCATCTCCCATCCCGTGGTCGTGCATCCCCTGCCCTTTGCTGCCTTTGAGTCTTCCCTGCCCGCCTGCACCGGCATGCCCATACTGTTTACCGATCAGTCGTCCCCCGTGGGAGGATTCATTTCCTCATGGCACTGGTACTTCGGCGATGGCTCCGACACCGTGGTCGTCTATCCCGGCAGTCCCGATGTCTATCACCTCTACTCCGCACCGGGCAACTACGATGTCTCCCTTGCGATCACCAACTCCAACGGATGCGTCGATTCGGTCTCCTCGGTAGTCCCCGTTGAGCAAGGGCCCCAGGCCGGGTTCTCCTTCAGTGAGAACACCTGCGCCGGTTCCACCGTGCAGTTCACCGATCAGACCATCACCTTTGGAACCCTCGTGCAGTCGTGGCTCTGGGACTTCGGTGACCCCTCCTCCGGAGCTAACAACTCCTCCACACTGCAGAACCCACAGCATGCGTTCGACACCGCCGGGGTGTATACCGTTACCCTGGTCGTTACCTCTTCCCTGGGCTGTGTCTCTGAAGCATCCCAGATGGTGGTCATCGGGGATTCCCCTTCGCTTTACTTTACCTACGATCCACCGCAATCCTGCTTTGAAGATATTACTTACTTTTTTACCGACCCCGACAGCACGGTCCTTTCCGAGGTTGCAGCCTTCTTCTGGGACTTCGATGACCCGGCATCCGGGCCTGCCGGCACCTCTACCCTGCAGGACCCCGTGCATGTGTTTACCTCCCCGGGCATCTACAACGTCTCGCTCACCATCACCAACTCCGATGGCTGCAGCGCTTCCCTCGTGCGGCCCGTCTCTGTCGCCGTTAAGCCCGTGGCCGACTATTCCTTCCTGAAGGCCTGCCTGGGTGACAGCACCCTGTTCACCGATGCTTCCCTGCCCGGAGGCAGCGTTATCGGGCAGTGGTTCTGGGACTTCGGCGATCCCGCCTCGGCTCCCTTTGACACCTCTTCCCTGCAGAACCCCGCTCACGTGTTCTCCGCCCTGGGAGATTTCTCCGTATCGCTCATCGTTGGGGATCAGAACGGTTGCTCCGATACCATTGTCAAGACCGTTCGGGTGTTTGATTCCCCCGCTGCCGGATTTTCCTTTAACCAGGTATGTGACCCTGAATACACCATCGCTTTTATCGATTCATCCTTTGCAGGATCTTCCGGGATGCCCATCACCGCCTGGCTGTGGGAGCTTGAGCCCGGGTACTTCTCCTCGCAGATAAACCCCCAGCATGCTTATCCCGTCGGTGACTCCTGCTATCTGGTATCTCTCACCGTGATGGATTTCAACGGCTGCTCCGATAAGATATCTCACCCCGTCTGTGTCAAAGAACCCCTGCAGGTAGCCTTTGACGCCTCGCGCGTCTGTCTGGGAGATACAACCTTCTTTGCCGCTTCCTTTTTGCCATCGAACGATTCTGTCATCCAATGGCGGTGGGACTTCGGCGATGGTTCCCCTCAGGTGGTTTCTACCGCGGATTCCCTCTCCCACTACTACTCCTGGCCCGGGGTCTTTAACGTTACCCTCTCGGGGGAGAACGCCGGTAACTGCATAGGATCTTTTGTCGCTTCCGTTATGGTGGATGCCCTGCCTGAGCCCGACTTCTCCGCCACCACCGCTTACTGCTTTGAACCCACACTGTTTACCGACCTCTCTCAGGGTGGGGTCACCTCCTGGGCGTGGGACTTTGGCGACGGCAATGTTTCCTCCCAGCAGAACCCATCCCATCTATACTCTCCCGATGATTCCACCTACCAGGTGACCTTAACCGTGGTCAATGCCAACGGCTGCGTGGACTCCATCACCAGGCCCGTGATCCGCGGGTTCTGCTTTGAGGCTTACTACCTTGTGCAGGCCGATATCCTCTGCAACCAAAAAGACATCTGCTTTACCGACTCCTCGTTCGCCCTGGGTGACGGCAATGCCATCACCCTCTGGCAATGGGACTTCGGCGACGGGGCTACCCTGGAGTATGACG
>JAHJRE010000315.1 GCA_018831055.1 Bacteroidota bacterium | reverse complement strand
GATTTCGACGCACAAGAGAAGGCGATGGTGTCCGAAATTACGCGCGAGCTGGGCCTGAATCCTGCCGATTTTGATCTATAAATTCTCTGTAACAACTGAGTTATCGTTGGGTCGTAAGGCCCTGTAATCTCCTGCTGACTGGAAGCTCTATGCACGAACTCGAATCCTACCAACTGGTAGTAATTGCACTTGGTGCGATTGCCTTTGGTGTATATCTTTTGGTCAAAGGTGGTGATTGGACCATCGATAATGCAGTGATTATCGCTGAGAAATCTGGCCTCTCCAAGCTATTCATCGCAGCCACTATCGTTGCTTTCGGCACATCGGCACCGGAGCTCTTTACGTCTATCAACGCCAACCTCTCCGGATTTCCCGGTATTTCGGTTGGAAATGTGATTGGTTCGAACATTGCCAACGTCCTGATGGTTGTTGGTGTATCTGCGATCATCGCGCCGATAGTGTTTTCACGGACAGAGGTGCGCGTTGACACAATCGTCATGCTTATAGCGACAGCCGCAATGACAGCTGCTGTGCTGAATGGGCTCTTGCCGCGTTGGGGCGGCTTCGCAATGCTCGCTGCAATCGTAATTTACGTCATCTATCAGTTTAGAGCCTCAAAACTGGATTTAGGTGATGACGATGATGAAGAAGTGGGGACGTCGCGGTCAGGTCTGATGCTTGCCATTGGCATTCTGACGCTGCTGATCGGCTCTGAAATACTTGTTCAGGGCGCTGTAGCAGGTGGTCTTGCGCTGGGTGTTCCGGAGGCAGTAATTGGCATGACTATGATAGCATTTGGGACGTCTTTGCCGGAACTAACAGCCTGTGTGTCTGCAGCGAGGAAGAACCAATCCGACATGATCGTCGGCGGTATCATAGGGTCGAACATCTTCAACATTTTCTCAGTGATGGCATTTTCGGCGATTGCAAAGCCGCTTATCATTGACGAGCGTTTTGCACAGTTTGATCTGGCTGCCGTCATTGCCGTGACACTCTTGTTTGCCCTGTTCTTATTGTTCACTGGGCGGATCGGAAGACTTGTTGGCGCTTTGATGGCCTTTAGCTATCTGGCATTTACTGCGGCGCAATATCTTATATTCTGATGAGCAAAATATCGGCTGATTATCCTTGTGATGAATGGCTTCTAATAAACGGATCTACGGAAAGGATCAAAAATGGCACTTACTCTTTCAAAAGGCCAAAACCTGTCACTTACCAAAACAGAACCTGGCTTGACCAATGTTTTGATTGGCCTTGGATGGGACGAGCGGCAGACTGACGGTAACGAGTTTGACCTCGACGCCTCAGCATTCATGCTTTCGACTTCAGGGAAGGTCAGAGGCGATTCAGATTTTATCTTCTACGGGCAAATGAAGTCAGCATGCGGCTCTGTTGAACACACAGGCGATAATCGAACCGGAGAAGGCGATGGCGACGATGAGGCATTGAAGGTTGATCTGAGCAAGATTCCAGACGCGGTGCAAACTGTTGCAATTACAGTCACGATCCACGACTTTGAGGCGCGGCGTCAGTCTTTTGGACAGGTATCGAACGCCTTTATTCGTGTTGTGAATGATAAGACGGGGAAGGAAGTCGTGAGATATGACTTGACCGAAGACTACTCAACCGAAACCGCGATGGTCTTTGGAGAGCTTTACCGGAATAACGGCGAGTGGAAATTCCGTGCAGTTGGACAGGGATATAGCGGTGGATTGGCCGCGATGTGCGCTCAGTACGCCGTGAATATCAGCTGATTGTGGACTGCACAGTAGCATCAACCGCTTCAACACAAATTTCGTCGAGTACTCTACTTAACTTCATATAAGGAAATCAAAATGGCTGTATCACTGAAAAAGGGCGGAAATGTGTCCCTAAGCAAGGAAGCGCCGGGACTTAGCAAGGTCACAATTGGACTTGGATGGGATCCGCGCGTCACTGACGGAGCAGAATTTGATCTAGACGCTTCAGTATTTGTCTGTGGCGAAGATGGCAAGGTCATCTCGGACAAACACTTTATCTTTTATAATAATGCCACAAGCCCGGACGGATCGATCGAGCACACTGGTGATAACCGCAGCGGCGAAGGCGAAGGTGACGACGAGCAGGTTAAGGTGAACCTTGGTTCCGTGCCCGCAGATGTCAAAAAGCTAGTATTTGCCGTGACCATTCACGATGCAGCGTTGCGGAAACAGAACTTTGGGCAAGTAGCCAATGCGTTTATGCGCGTAATCAACCAAGATGGTGAAAAAGAACTCGCTCGCTATGATCTGTCCGAGGATTACTCTGTCGAAACAGCTATGATTTTTGGTGAAGTGTATCGTCACGGTGATGAGTGGAAATTCAAAGCCATCGGTGGAGGCTTCGAAGGTGGCCTGGGGCCACTCGCGTCTTCACATGGCGTAAACT
>JAHJRE010000314.1 GCA_018831055.1 Bacteroidota bacterium | reverse complement strand
GTTCAAAGCTACGGCCTTTAATCAACAACTGTACCCGGCGAACCCGCGGCGTTATCGCAGCCTTGAACTCTATTTTATTCCAATCATCCAAATTGAGGTTCATAGCAGCCAGCATGATTCGATCAGAAAAATCCACGCGGTGCGGCAATATCCAGCCGACAGCATTAACCTGCAGCGGAATAAAACCTTGCCCCAGCCAATTCAGCACTTTGCCCAACTGTTTTTTTCTGGTCAGATTATAAAAATAAGGCGCCGTAGCCTTTGTAAACATATCCGGCGCGTTTCCAGCGAAATCATAGGCATAGACGCAGCAGCGTCCGCCGAGTTTATTGGTAAAAGCAGTCAATCCCGGGAACACATCCTTGACATTATGATCCTGGCATATGGAAAGTGCCCTGCAACCGTTCAGCGGTTTCAACACACCAAGCCCCGCGGGAACCATGGCGTAAACTCCTTGTCCGCCGCCGAACCCGGGATCCGTGAGAAGTTCAGCCAAAACCGTGGGCTCCTCCCCGCTATGGTAACGGCGTACCGCCTCAACCCCGGCAAGGTCCGCGCGGCCCATGTCCTGCAGGGTTTCCAGGGCACTGTAGTCAAGCAGAACACCACGGGAAAATATTTCATCGAGACGATCAGCATATCCACGAAGTACCTGACCGGTGATTGCCGTAACCGGCTGCTCACCGGAAAAAACTATTGGAAAACCGAAACCGCGTAACGCATCCGCCCAACCTGTACCAAGAGAACAAAAGCTCGTGGGAGTTTCAGGACGCCCCCGCATATCAATCAGATTTGCAATCGCGGGATGTCCAAGCAGGCGCACACCGCGAAAATCACCATCGCCGCAGAACATACGGGACAGAGTCTCAAGATGCGGCCGGGATTTCCGCAGCATTTCACCGACTTGCGGCTCAACATCCGGATCAGTGCCGTCATGGGCATGGATTGCCAGTGTTTGATGCGGAACACCTGTAATACAGCAATGACGCATCTGGCCGATCATCCAGGCAGCGCTTTTGGCGTACAGAGAATTCGGGCAATTATCAATCTCGCTGCAGCGCTCTGTGCCTGCAGGAAGAATTGTGATTGTTTGGCGGATATTTTCATCCTGCCAGTAGATGGCACGCAAATGAGTTTCCTGGTAACCGGACAGGCTGATGCGCACCATGGGATCATGCGGACCAGCCAGAGTTTTCAATACTTTGGGATAGTTACGGCCTTCTATCTCGTGATTAAATGCGGCGCTTGTCATTTGAGCCACCCGGGTCTGCGGTGAAACCCTGTGCACCGCTCCTTCAATGAGCGCGGCGCTCTCAGTAAGACCCTGGTTCAATACGGAGAGCCAGAGAGCCCGCCAGGGGTGCGGTTTTCCGGGTGCGAGTATATTTTTAATTAATTCCTCACGGGAAACCTGCGGTAATCCCGCAATTTCGGCGAATCGCTTCAGGTGCAGAGGGCAATAACAATTGCAGTCCAGACCGGCGCGCGGCAGATTACGCATATCATCATCGACCCAGATCGTATGAGGTTCCGATTCAGCTAAAATTGCGTAATGCCCGGAGATCCAATCCTTAAATGCCGGTGACAAAGGACAAGGCCAGAATTTTGATTCTTTTCCCCGCCAATCGGTGAGCGGTTCAAATTTTTTCAGAGCCGTCAGCGGATTTCGGTTATTATGGGCGTGGCCGCCATAGGTGTTCCACACATTGATGGAGGAGGTAATACCATAGAGTCCTAGGACAGTCCGCGCTTTTTTGAGGAACGGAACGAAAGCCCGGGTTTCCTCGGCGGTATCCAGACCTTTATGGTGCATCCCGGCGTCAAAAAACCAGATGACATCGTCAATATGGTTTTGTTTGCAG
The DNA here is from genome assembly GCA_018831055.1 of Bacteroidota bacterium. Lineage (NCBI taxonomy): Bacteria > Pseudomonadati > Bacteroidota > Bacteroidota bacterium. Next base: position 325 of record JAHJRE010000314.1, on the reverse strand, counting down.
TAAGGAATGATTGTTTTGAGTTCCCGCTGAGCCCGGGAAAGCGCCAGCGGCCGGCGTAAGTGGTAGGATATGTGTTTTTTCATTTTTTTCAACTTTTTGATTACTGTTGTAAATTTTAAAGGGTTTAATTTTTTTCTATCACCTCAACCTCAACTAGCTCAATAGCTTTATATTTAGAAAATACTGTGCCTCCATCCTCACACAGCAGGCGCAGGTGTCTGGCGCTCGCGCCCAGCGGATATTCATAATAATCCTCTGAGTAATGCTTCCCGGCCTGAGGTACATTCAACGACTTGCTGATTATAGTCTTCCAGTTTATACCGTT
>JAHJRE010000313.1 GCA_018831055.1 Bacteroidota bacterium | reverse complement strand
GCGCGCTCGAATACCACGAAGGCTCGCTGCCGGCGGCGGCCCTGCAGGACGGGACCTTCACCGTGACCGATCTCTCCGGCGAAGACGTCTTCTCCTTCCGGCCCGTCATCAACCACCGGCAGAGCGCGATCCTCGGCGTCGGCGCCGAGCAGCCGCTTGGCGGCGAGCGCGTCTTCCAGCTGAGCCTGACCTTCGATCACCGGCTTACCGAAGGCCGCGAGGCCGCGCGGTTCCTGCGGGCGCTGCGTGAGCGCCTCGGCACTTATGAAGACTCTTGAGGAGATCGTGGCGGATCTCGCCGGCTGCGCGTCCGGCGATTTAAGCAGCGACTTCGCGCTCGGCCCCGGCGGCCTCGAGACCTCCCTCAAGCGCGCCCTGCTGATCGCCTCGATACGCCGGCACCTGGGCAAGGACTGCATGCAGGCCGGCGTCGTCAAGACCTTCGGGGAGCTGCGCGCGGCGGTCGACGAAGCGCCGGCTTTATAGTACCCGCTTGGTCTTGGGCAGCATGAGGCGTCTAAACTCCAGAGTCGCGGCAGCCGCCGGGCTTGTCGTGCTGGCCGTCGCCGTATGGGCGCTGCTCCGGGGCGGGAGCGCCGGGTCCGGGGAGCGATGGAGCGACGAGAGCTTCGAGTATTTCTTTCTGGATCCCTATGAGCCCCTGTTCGTCGAGAAGACGGACAACGCGGGCGGAGTCTATTACACGGGACGGAAGCATCCCGAGCTGGGGAATAGGCGCTTCTCCAAGGAAAAGGAGAAGGGCGTGTTCCGGGTCTTCATCCTGGGCGGCTCGGTGGCCAATGCCTTCGACAGCGGACGGGAGAAGCCCGGCTTCAAGGATGTGCTCCAGGACCTGCTCCCGGACAGACGCGTGGAGGTCGTCAATACGGGCCTTAAAAGCTACAACAGTCCGCGCGTCGACCGGGTCCACGAGGAGGTATCGGGATACTCCCCGGACCTCATTGTCGTGATGAGCGTGCTCAACGAGGTTCAGCCCGGCTTGCCGCCCGCATGGACCGCGCGCGTGACGAAGCGCCTCGGAGGAGGGACGCTTCTTGGCCGCGCCTGGCGGAAGATGCTCGTAATGGCGTATCGCAGCGATCGGCACGGAAGCCGCAAGACCATCGAGTCGAGGTTTAGGAAGCATCTCCTGCGCATGGTGAGGCGGTCCAAGGAGCGAGGGGTGCCGATGGTCCTCTGCACTTTGCCCTTGAATCTGCGCGACATGCCGCCCGGGCCCGTCCTGCCCCTGGATATTCCGGATTTCCTCGAAGGCCGGATTCTTATGGAGCAGAAACGCTTCCAGATGGCTGCCCGAGCCTTCGAGCGGCACCTGGCAGAGGACCAGGGGGAGGCGATGGGGCATTATCATCTGGCGCGATGCCTGGAACACCTGGGTCGCTACGGGGAAGCCAAGCGCCATTACCTGCAGGCGCACGAAACGAGCTCGCCGGTACCGCAGCTCAACGAATCCGTGCTCCGGCGCGTGGCGCGGGCGGAAGGCGTCGCGCTCGCGGATCTGGAGAGGGCTTTCGAATCCGCGTCCCCGCACGGGCTGACGGGCCGGAATCTCATCGAGGACAGCGTCCATTGGTTTCGCTACGCGGACCCCCTGGTTTCGGTGACCATCGCGCGCAGGCTCCCGGACGCGCTCACCGGGACGCCTCTGCGCATGGAGCGGCTGGAGTCTCATGAGGCCGCCGTGCTCGGGAGGCTCGGCTCAGCGAAGCCCTCCATGCGGGAGGCCTGGAACGTCTTCCGATTTTGGATGTGGTACCCGCTTTGGAACAAAAGACCGGTGTTCTCTGAGCGGGTGATGTCCGTGCTCGGAACTATTCACGAGGGCGATCCCGAGCTTCTCATGAAGTCGCACGCGCTCAGGCAGTGGCTCAAGGGGGAATTTTCGAAGAACGCCTGGGAACGCGACGCGGCCGGGAAGCTCGACGGCTGGTGGCCGCTGCTGCTGGCCCATGTGGGAGAGTTCTACAGACGCCGGGGAGAGTTCTGCCTCTCGATACAATACTACCGGAAGGCGCTGCGCCGGATGCCCGAGCTGCATGGGCTGCGGCTCTGGAAGGCTGTCGCGCATCTGCAGGAGGGGGACCGGAAGCTGGCGAATGAGGAGCGGGGCTCGGCGCGCCTCTCGGCCGCGGAGGACGAGGTCTGGAAGGCGTACCTGCGCGGCTGGGAAGCCCCGAGCGGGGAGAGGAAGGCGTGCGTCCTGGACGATTCCGGGCTCACGCGAAAGATGGAGGAGGGGCGGACGGCTCTGACGCGGACGGCCGAGACCACCTACTGAGACGCGCCGGCGGTTTAAGGCCCGGCCGTTCCGTAGTCTCCCTGCAGGCCGACGAAGTACGAGCCTTCCTCCAGCCCTTCATGCTCGAGCGCGCCGGGGACAAGGTAGAGGTTCTTGCGGGCCAGCGGCCGCGCGAAGAGGCCGAGCTCGCGGAAGCGCTCCCCCAGGCGCCGGGAGAAGTGTGGGAGGGTGAGGAGCTGGAAGCCCTCAAGCGACGCGGACTCGGCGATGAAGGCGATGAGGTCGGCGTCGCCGGCAAAGCCGTCGGGCCAGAGGTCGACGCATTCGAGGGTGCGCAGGCCCCGCCGG
>JAHJRE010000312.1 GCA_018831055.1 Bacteroidota bacterium | reverse complement strand
CAGTTAGCCGATTTTCTTGGTATAGGTTATAAATCAAGATATTGGGCATGGATAGAACGTATATGGCACTGTTGCCCACAATTTGCCTTTACCCATGAACTTCCCTATCCAAAGCCAACAGAGGAGTTTGCTAAAATGGCAATGAAACATGGTGAACAACATGAAAATGATGCTTTAGCAGAACTCAACAAAGTTATAAGTTTGAAATTTAAAGGCATGCCGAACCTTTTTGTAGCCAATACAACTGCATATAAAACAATTGGTTTACCTGTTTATGCTACACCCGATGCGATATCTACAGAGAGCAACTTTGTAAAGATGTATGCAAATAACACTAGCCTGGATTGCTGGAGAAGCGAACTTATTTGCGTGTTATCATCTGGGGGCAGGATTTGTGTAGAATTTAAATGCCCTTACACATCACATTATACATATCCAAAATCGCATCACCTAGTTCAAGTTATTGCAGAAATTATGGCAACACATTCAGTATACGGCCTTTTCTGTATTTATCGCGTGGATCAGCCATTAATAGTATTTCGTATTTCAGTTATACCAAACGCTGGTATATGGCGTTATATATGTAAAGAACTTAAAGAATTTTCGGACACATATATGGGTCTCTTGGATTTGAAAGCCCCTCCTACTTCAATGCCACATGGCTACAAACCAAAACTTGTAGAAACAATAACTAATTCTGTAAAGATAGAAAGATTACAATAAAAGTCTAACATTAGTTTGTAACAATGGCAGAAGAGCGGGTAACAGATCCACCAGAAATTTCTGAACTTATTTTACATGGCCTTGATAATGCCTTTGTATATATGCATAACAGGTTTAGAAAGAGGGTTAATAGGCCTAAAGTTGCTGAAGTTGCTGGTCTTCAATTTGAAGTTCATGGCATAGTTTATATTGGCAAACACAATGGCAAACTTAAAATAACTGCAAAACTAGGCCAACCTCATCGCAGTGATGAACGTGCATATTTAAAGCAGAGAAAAAGGAAAATTGGTAAACCTTTAACTGCTCGACAAATAAAAATATTTAAAAACAGAGGTCGGTGGAAAACTAATATGGCAAGAATGCGAGGCAGTATTAGCAGAACTCCAGAAGACCGTTTTCGCAATTTGGCAAGAAGAGCTAAAATTGTACCAATACTTAGGGAAGTATATAGATTACACACTGAGGCACATTTACACCCAGATGGCGATGTACCAGAAAACAGTTTCGCACAACTTGCAGATGATTTTGTTGAAATTGCAGAAGAGCGTGAAATAGAAGATGAAGATATTCCTGTTCACTTTGGCCGGCATTTAAGACAGCATGGTGCAACAAGAATTTCTAGGGGCGCTCAACAACATCCTCCAAGTCCAGTACATGATGAAGAAGAAGAAGAAGTGGAAATAAGTCCGCCACCATCACCGCGTGCAGAACCAGTTAAAGTGCGAGTGAGTAAGAAAGTTGCAAATCCAGTTGAAATAAACACGGTTGTTGGCCAAGCTTTAGCAGCTTTCAGAAACGAAGCTGTTATTAACCAAATTAAAAAACCTCTACTTACTAATGATGCCGCTGGAAAATCTTATGATTGTATATTAATAAGGTTTGTTAAACGTTCGATGGAATATGCAATGGGTCTTAAAGCAAATATACAGAAAATGATAGAAGAAGTAAACAAAATAACTGCTGGTAAAGTTACATATGATTGGCCCAAACACAAAAAGATAATGGAAAGATATCATTTGAAAAAACAAAAGATAGGCTACCTGTCTGCTTGGAGTATGCCAATAGGTCGTAGTCAAAGAAATAGGCAACCAACTGTACGCTTTCAACCTACAGAAGAAGTTAGGCGATCAGCTCGTGCAAGAAAAGCAACAAATAGAGGTGATATGCAACTCAATAGTTAATCATTTATAGTCGTTACAAATTTTTTTAAGTTTCCAATACATCTGTTTACAACTTCGTCAAATTCCTTTTGATCTGGTATTAACTTGTGCTTTATCATGTTTTCCAGTAAATGTGCAGCATATGTTTCGTATTCCACAGTGTTGTACACATTTTCTGGATATTGTAAATGTGCCTTTATCTTTTCATCGCACTCTGCCAGAGTGGTTTGGCAATTTGTTTTACCAAGAGCTTTAGCACAGTAAAGGTATGCCATAGCTTGAACCGTTCCCTCATCGCTTTTATTTTCATATTTCAATATTTTTGCATATTCTCTTAGTATTTGTGTGTTTAAATTGTACGTTCCTGCAGTTAAAACATAGGTGTTTTCTTTATTTTCGGACTTAACAGTACGTGTTGCCATTGTTTAAAATATATTTATTTAATTAGTTTACATTTTTATTCACCGCTTGACTCGATTTCCATTAAATTACTGTCGAATTCCTCGCTGTCGTAGTCGGAATCTATTGGTTCGGGGCAAACTTCCCCCGAATCTTGGGCTATTATTTCTTCTTCTTCTTCTCTCTTTCTTCTTGTTT
>JAHJRE010000311.1 GCA_018831055.1 Bacteroidota bacterium | reverse complement strand
CAACCGATCGCAAGTTGATGCTACTTCTTCAAGCATTGAAATTATGTGAAGTTGCGTTCGACCTTATGCGACGGACACCAAGGTCTAATCCTCAATGTAAATTTGCAACTCCACATAGTTTCGAACTACACATAGGGGTCGGAACCTGCCAATTTACCGCAACTTCCTCTTAACATCCGCCAATTCCTTCTTCCGCTGCAAAGCCTGATCGAACGTCTCCCCCGGCTTAGCGTCCTTGACCACTGAATTACCAGTCAAACGCGCGATCACAGCCGCCCTCGTCTCTCCCGGCCTTGCCTCGCGTTCAATATCGGCGTCGGTCAATTGTTGCCTCGGCTTCGGCTGATCCTTCAATCCGAATTTGAATTGAAAATGCGTCACAGTTCGCCCGGATTTTCGTTGACCGTATCTAACCCAAATATTTGAATGTTCGTTGATCTCGGCAACGGCCGGGTCAATGACACGTTTTTTTAAATTACCTAAACGATCATACTTATCTTCAACCTGGAACTGTTTTTTCAGCCACTCAATTTCGATTTCACGCTCACCGGCAGAACTCCATTGCACTAACAATTCATATAGACGGATCGAATAAACGCTTTCGAACCGTGCGACATGCATCAATTTGTATTTGGTAAATTCTTTCGAGAGCTGAGATAGATAAGGAATAATACCGACCGAGAAGCTGAGAACCAGTTTCCCCTCACCCGGCACGTAATCTATAGTGCTGATCCAGCGGGTTTTCCGCTGCGCAATTTGCGGGTTACCAGGATCTGGGTCGTCAATAATCACGCTACGTTCGTAGAGTTTTTCAGCCGCTTTCTTGAGATCCCGGTAAGCGTTCGAAAGGCTATCCAGGCCGGCCAGGTCCGCTACGCCAGAAGCGGTAACCTCGAATCGAAAGTTTTCGGACAGTTCCGCCGTCGAATCGACCTGCGCAATGCACGCCAACAAAACCCGCTGTTCGGCCAACGTAAGCATATAGCTGGCTTCGACGACCTTGTTCGATTTAACGACGGTTAAGTAAGTGGGCTTGTCCAAATTAGGATATGGCAACAATATGATAGTGTTCCTTGACTATACGCCCGTTTAATAGCCAAAACAACTACAAAATAATAATGGTGTAGTTATTAACGATCAATCTGTAGTCCTAAGAGATCAATCTGTAGTCTCTCAACGATCAATTTGTCGCTATATAACGATCAATCTGTAGTCATATAGCGATCAATCTGTAGTTATATATGTGCTGTATCCCTTATAACTAAAAGCTTTCAACGCTCTTAAAAAAAGAAAAAAGATAAAAAAGAAAAAAAGAGGGGGGTCGACGATCAATCTGTAGTCATATCAGGAAAATGAAAATGTCCTTTCCCTAAATACAGTCAATTACTCCCTTAATAGCTTACATATTCCGAACATACTCCACAGCTTCATCAATCGTTCCAAAATGCCTCGTATTCGGTCGACCGATCCATAAGCGCTGGATCGCCTATATCTTCAACCGTATCGGTAACAATAAACGGTATTCCCCACCATTTCTCGATTTCTTTGATGCTTCTCTTCTCATTAAGTATCCCGTTGATCGGCGCATTTAGCAAAGCATGAATAAATGACTCTACCATTGGACTCATCAGAGAATAGTAAATCGAATGTTCGGCAAACCAATAAATTTGAAGAAATGGTATGACTATGAAAAGTCGTCAAATTGACGTACAATATCAACCAATATGAAGAACACGACCGATGAGGTTCCCCATGTCCAGTAAGAACTTGCAGTTAGCACAAAACCCAGTACGCAAAGAAAGACTTGGTTTTCGTTTGGATGAACAAACCAAGGACTTAATCGAACGCGCAGCCCATCTGGAATCACGAAAACTGACTGACTTTTGTATAGCAGCACTTACCGATGCTGCACGACGAACCATTGCGGAACATGAAACACTTATGCTTTCCGAGCTTGACCGAAAGGTATTTTTCGATACGCTCATGAGCCCACCGCAAGCAAGTGAACGACTTGTTCGCGCACTGGCCGAGCACAAACGGCGGATCATTTCATAAATGACTGAGGCGATATCGCCAGACTTAAAAATCGAACCATTCGGCTCCCATCACAACCGTGCTGGCTTTGCCTGCGGCGTCGATAGCCTGGATCGCTATTTCAAAACACAGGCCAATCAGGATGTGAAGCGCAAAATCAACGGCGTATTCGTTCTCGTCGATCCGCGCGAACCGACTGAAGTACTTGGCTACTACACCTTGTGTGCGACCGCGCTCGCGCAAGGGGACGTACCAGTAGAGGCCCGCAAACACGTCCCGCGCTATCCTTTGGTCAGTGCGACCCTCATAGGCCGTCTGGCCGTCGCAAGTCATCAACAAAGACAGGGGTTGGGCGCACTGTTGCTCGCGGATGCAGTGAAGCGGGCTTATACGAGCGCAAGTTCTATTGGCTCTTCCATGCTCATCGTAGATGCCATCAGCGAACAGGCGGCTGCCTTCTACGAGGCTAACGGCTTTATTTGCTTACCAGACTCTCTTCGACTGATACTGCCAATGCAAGCGATTGCAAAGTTGGTGGAGTCGTAATCGCTAATACCGCGTACTACTAATGAGATGTCTCGACGATCAATCTGTCGTCATATCAAGAAAATGAAAACAGACTTTTACTAAATTCGATGCTTCGATCTTCATTGGGTATGCCATCAATCGGAGCATTTGGCGAATCATGAAGAAAGGACTGTATAAAATACGTGTCGCATGAGTTTATCCGCTACTGCTTATTTTTCGCACAAAGCCTTACGGTCACCCTATTTAGGAGAATTTGTATTTATATCCTTCGATAGGGTAGCCATTACTTCCTCCAACGCCTGAATACGTCCACGAAGAGAAGCGATTTCCTCGCGAACTTTAGCAGCATCCTTAACTGCCTCATCCCGCTCAGCGCGAACCTTGGTGTAGCGCTCGGCCTGACGAGAAGCTTCTTGAGCACTTACTTTGCGCTGCTCCTGCTGAACCTTCTGCTCAGCGACCATCTGAGCCTTAAATACAGCAAGCTGCTCAGCTACTTGGTTCTTCTCGCTCTGAGCGGCTTCCAGGGCGCTATTCAACTTACTCGCCTCTGCCTCGCTCTTCTCGGCCGCAATCACAGCACGCTGCTCGCTTGCCGCCAGTCGCTCGCGCAACTGAGCCAGCTCTACAGCATGCGCATCGTTCTCACGCTTCAACTGCACACCTGTCGATTGAGCGGATTCCAAGGCGCTATTCAGTTTACTTATCGCTGCCGCATTTTGCTCGGCAGCCGCCCTAGCGCTTTGCTCGGTAGCCGCCAGTCGCTCCCGAACCTTGGCAAGCTCTACGGCTTGTACCTGATTTTCTCTAGACATATCCGCAATGCGTTCCTGAGCAGCTTCCAGCTCAGCCCGTAGCTCATCAAGCTGTTCTTCCAGGTCATCAACCGTCTGCGATGCGTCAGCAAGTTCGCGCTCGGCCTGTTCGCGCTGCTCGCCAGCGGTCCTAATGACTTCTGCAACGCGGCGCTCTGCGGCCTTAACGGCCTTATCGTTTAACTCTACTGCCAAACTTGCCAATCGATCAGTAAGCGATTTAGTGACGGCCGCCACCTCGTCGGCAACTTCAATTGGCAGTTCTGCCACCGGCTCAGTTTTAACAACGGACTGACTACTAACGTACTCATCCCAGACCTGTTTCAATCTGCTTGGATTGCCGCCACCAACCTTGGTGCGGAGGGCAAATCCGGTGATATTGCGACCGGATTCTTGCAGTTCTTGGCCGGCTGTGATGATGTCTTCTTGGGCAAATTCTACGGGTCTCATCGTGGCATTCTCAACAGTTATTTGACGCTTTTAGTATAGCAATAAATAGAATAATAAACAAATAAATTAACTAACAAACAAACTAATAAACTAACTTACAAACAAATAAACTATCCTAGAAAATAGGCAAAAAAAACCCCGCACAGGGCGGGGTTGGTGGGTTTAAGGGGAGAGTGAGCTATCCTTCTAGCACTGCAATAAGCTGCACATTACCAAGGTCAGTTTCGAACTCATTCCCGTCATCATCATATTTCACCCATGCGTAACCGTCTTGAGTTGGTCGTCGCGATAGAACCAATCGGGCGATGCGGCCGTCATGCAGTACCCGTACAATCGCTTTCTTGAGCTTGTCCGAATCGTTCTCCCTCTCTTCCCTCTTATGTTTGGGCTCTTCTGTTTCGTGTTCCTCGTCTCTATCGACAGTCTCGGTATAAGTCTTGACGGTTTCGGCATCGGTCTTGTCGGTTAGCGTATCCACTGTATCTGGATAATACTCTTCGTCACTGTCTTGATCCTCTAGTTGTTGACGTTTCTTGTCATCGAGGTATTCACGCAACAACTTAACCGATCCCCGCGTCAAGTCCAGGCTGTCGTCGTCCAGCCATGTTTCCACTTCAGAGGGATTCTTTTTGTAAACAGTCACCAGCTCATTGATGACGGTTACATCCCTGACGCGACCGGTGTTGAATATCAGCGCAATCGGCTCCGGCAAATCCAGCAATGTGACATGCTGCGTCACAAATGCCGCCGATTTACCGATTTCTTTGGCGATTTCGCCCTTCTTCTTACCCATCGCCAGCTCGCGACCGATAAAATCAGCGATCTCGCGCGGAGTCAGCTCATTTCGTTGCAGGTTCTCAATAACCTGGTCCGCGTGATTGTAATCGTTGTCAATGAAAACCGGGATTGTCTTCTTTCCTGCCCACTTGGAGCCACGGTAACGACGCGCACCGTGATTGATAATGTAGCGGCCCTCTATCTCGGGATGCTCCCTTACCGATATGGGAGACTTCACGCCACGGTCTTTGATCGTCTGCCCTATCTCTGCAATACTCTCGGATGAGAAACCGGGGTTTTCGGCTGTTCGAGGCTGATCCGGATCTTCATCAATCAGTTCTAGCGACAGTTCCAGCGGGCCGAAGCTCTTAGTTATTTCCGGCTGGTCCAAAAGTTCTGAAAGATCGCCTATGCTCTCTAGGCCCAAGCTCGATTTCTTCTTGGCGTTCATTGTGTCATCTCCATTTTTTCAAAAATATGTGTCGCAAACGCACGAACTTCCTGTGCGGCCTTACGCGCGGCGGTTTTCTTAATTTTCCAGACGGGCATGCCTGACGCTAACGCATCGGCAATACTACTTCGGAGGCCAATACCGACAGGTATCATCAATTGGGGATAAGCGCGCTTCAATTCTTCCAGGTGTCGACCGTGGCGTGGGTTTCGGCCATCGACCTTACTCGGCACCATGCCCAAAAATTGCAAACCAGGATTTGATTTGCGGATGTTGACAATTGTCGTGACCATCTTCTTGATGCCCTGGATGCTATACGCTTCAAGTTCAATGGGCGAAAAAACATAATCGGCCGCAAAAAGAGCGGCGGCCATACTGACGCCAAGAGACGGAGCAGTGTCGATTAAACAGACATCAAAACCACATTCAGCCAATACTTTGATATTTCGCTTAAAGCTTGTTGCCGCTGCCGTCATGGTGAGCTTCTCCATGTTCGCCATAGCCGCATCGGAACTTATCAAACATAGTGCCGGTTCGGCGGTCAGATTGTTGAAACAAGCACGCAATTTGTCATCGTCAGCCGTGAACATCTGACTGGCAAGAGAGCCGCTTTCAAATTCTTGCAGCGTATAAGACGCGTTTGCCTGTGTATCAAGGTCGATCACAGCCACTTTCATACCTCGCTCAAGGAAGTCAAACGCGAGATGCACCAGGGTCGAAGTTTTGCCAACGCCCCCTTTTTGGTTCGCTGTAACCAGTGTTTTCATTTCTTTGTCTCCAATTTTTTGGTTGCGTCCTCTGCCCATTTCTTGACGATAAACGCTTGATGTTTCGGTAGGACCGCCGACACCCGCTCGAAGCCCTCCGGGATCTTCTCTTGTTGGACCGCTGCCTTTACGCGGCTGACTGCTTGCGACACGGCCCCCTTCGATATCCCTAGTGCCGCCACAAACTCGGACTGCGGTCTTCCTTCCACCAGCACCCCCCGTGCGATATCGATGGTCTGCCGACCGACATTCAATCCCTTTATGGCCTCTTCGAATTGAGCTTCGGTTAATCTCTCTATCATGGAATCCACGCATATATTCGCCACCCTGATGTTGAACCATGACGGTTACAGCCGCCAATATTTAAAAGTTTTGCTAAACCACTATTGCTTATCAATTTTTTTAGCGGCTAAAATTTATCGTTGCTTCATGCCTTGCGGTCTATAAAAATCGACAAACCAGGTCAGCGCTACCAAGACAGAGAAATGCAGTAGAAAAGTCCAACCGGCATAAACGCCGGGCGTGTCCCAATGGTAGATCATGCGCAGCATCTGGAAGAAAATCTCGATTGACAGCACCCATTTAACGAATGGCCAGACAAGCACTGTCATCACCCAAACAAAACTCAATATGTTGTCGAGAACGATTTTTACTCTCGTGGGTTTAACCGGCTGACGAGTAAGATCAGGAGTCGGAACCGTCGCTTGTTTGCCGGCCGGTCTCCCCTTTTGAGGAAACTTGATTATGTTCATGCTTGACTCTCCACGCTTTAACGTGTCCAATACCGACGACTTCTCCCACCCTGGGAAAGTAAGGCTTCGGTGTTACAGCGCCAAGCCAAACGCCCCGGATTACTCCGGGGCAATCTCCACCCGGCACCAACGATTAATACGCATCTGCTTTGTACCCACAGCACCCCGTTTTCCAATGGGTAACTCCCTCCCCCCTTGTACGCGAATTCTAGCTATTCACGAAATCTGCACGTTCATGATTATCGTGACTCGGCAATTTTACGGGAGTGACCGGAACGGAATTCCCGGCCTTCAAAAACGATACTAAATGAAATATCGTTGCTAGTCAATAAGTTTAGCTATACGATTTTCACTATAACGAATAATATATTTTTATTATGACCTTTCTCTTTCTTGGCGTTAAAACTTTTTTGAGCCAAAACAAGATGCTGTCTATGAGTTAAGTATTATTCCAATCATTAAAATTAGAATAATGGGGAATCCAGAGAGCTAAGCCCTTTAGGCATAAAGGAGTTATGTTGCAGCAGCACTGGAGAAGTCGGGTTTTAAGAGATTTAAGAGTATTAATAAGTTTTAGGCCAAAAAACCGCCTATTTATTCTACATAATCAATACCTTACTGAACCTATGGGTTCCTAAAAGACGGATTTGGGTTCCTAAAAGACGGGTTCCGGTTCTTAATAGACGGATTTCGGTTCCTAATAGACAGGCTATACACAGTTTACGGCTTGTTACGGTCGAAACAAGTTTATATCGGAGATTATGGCTTAGTTTAGCTTTGCCGACAGGATGCAAAAGCACGCAATAACAACTTTCGTCAGCCGCTGTGGTTTTTATGCCGTCTATTAGGAACCCTACTAATTTTCGATTAATGACTCTTTATGTTTTATGACCAATAACGGGCCTTCCTGCCCGCTTTCCTCTGCGAGTCGGTATTCAGGCAGGTCGTTAGTTTCGATCAGCTTGCGTAAGGTAAATGTGAACTTCTTGAACGTGCCCGTGCTACCGCTGCGCTGGTAGATGAGTTGAAACGACCACTTGGCCACGCTTTTGCCTGCAGCCCGGCGTGCCAAGCGATAGATGAAGCGGCCGATGCCGGGTTCTATCAGGAAATAATCAGGGTGGACAGTCAATACGTCCGGACGCTTTCGTTCGGTAACTTCGCGGTGCAGCCATTTCGGGATCTCTATTTCAACAGACGCAATCTTGCCTGTTTCGGTGTAGGAGAGCACCGTGTAATCGCCGATTAAGCCTTCAGCCTTGATTTCGCGTAAGCCGCGCTTCCCTCCGATGCCGGGTCGCTCGCGCACACTCTTGATGGTCGTGCCTCTCAGGCGATCCAGCGCTTTTTCGACTTCTTCAATTTGTCGGCCACCGTTGCCTTTTCGGCAGAACTTGAGAATTTCGCTAACATGCGGACGGAATGTGCGGCCTGGCTTGTCTTCCTTCCCTTCACAATAGCGGTTCATGGCATCGGTCAAATGAGAGATCAACATCAGCACGATGTCATAATCCCAAATCGACGCCATGCCGTCCGGCCCCGCCTTGACTTCGACATATCCGTCCGGCAGATCGTACCGGATAACATCTCCCGCGCGCTTCTCTCGCTTTGACAGCCGGAATACTGCGACGTCCATGATGCTTCGGCTGTCACGCGTGCCAACGTCATAGAGTGTCGGCACGAAAATATCAGTCTGTCTGTCGCTAGAAGATGCCCGATGTGTCTGTGATCTATGAGGAATGGTGTTTTCTTCGTTTTGCCGAATTCTAGCGGCAGCTTGCTCATAGGTTTCGCCTGGCCTGGCAACGGCCTCTATCTTACGTCGCAGTGCGGCGCTCTCAAGCGCTTTCAGCTTGACCGCAGTCTCGTCATACATGGCAATTTCCTGTCTTTTGGTGTTTAATGACTCGCATTTTGTTGGTCATTCGTGTTGATCGATCGTTGTGACTTTCAGAGAGACGTCTTATTTATCGAATTGAAGTTTAGTTAAACCGTTAATTATCGTCAATAACATTTTAGCGGCTAAAATCGGCCAAATTTAACAAGGTAAACTCAGTGTACAACTACATCTTCTTTACCAACATTCTTCGTATTTTGGACGAGCGTGGAATGTCCAAAAAAGAATTACATGAACTATCCGGAGTGTCGAACTCGTTTTTATCCGATCTAACAACGGGTACCGGCAATCCATCGCTCAAGGTAATGGAGGCGATAGCCAAAGCGTTAGAAGTTCCTCTCCCTCTTCTGCTCGAATCCAATGACTTGGACAAGGCTGCGCTCGATGAGCTGGCGGGCGGTACCGCTATGCATAGCCTGCCGCCGGGATACGAGCGCGTGTCCGTCATTCTTCCGGAAGTCAAAGCCTTTATCGTCAAAAAATGGGGCGAAGAAACAAGGGCTAAAATAAGGCAATCTTAATATAACGCCCCTACAATAAACCTTCATACAAAGCTAATAAGGAAATTTTAGCCGCTAAAATTCGCATTTCACCGGGATGATACCATCCCGGATCATTACTATATCCAAACGCCCCAAAGATACCACAACCTGAAACTATTTCGCTATACTGTTGCGTTTTTTATTCTTTCGGTATATCGTATATTGCAACTGACATGACCCCAGCCTGCAGTTTCGCAGGAGAATGATGACATCATTGAACGATAACCCTGACAGCACCCGTGATCGAGCCAAACGTAAGTTGGAACGCGACATGGGAACGACACTCTTGTCGGCTCTATACGATCCGAAAACCGTTGAAATCATGCTCAATGCGGACGGCAAGCTCTGGCAAGAGCGGCTTGGCGAGCCCATGCAATGTATTGGTACCCTGCGCGTTGCCCAGGCGCAAGCCATCATCGAAACCATTGCCGGTTATCACGGCAAAGAGGTGACGCGTCAAAAACCGATACTTGAAGGAGAACTACCGTTAGATGGTTCTCGCTTTGCCGGTCAGCTTCCACCGATTGTTCCGGCCCCGACTTTTGCCATCCGGAAGAAGGCGGTTGCCATTTTCACGTTAGAGCACTATGTCGAGGGCGGAATAATGACCCCCGGACAACGCCAAGTGATTATTGAATCAGTTGCCGCACACCGAAACATTCTGGTTATCGGCGGCACGGGCTCAGGCAAGACGACTCTGGTCAATGCGATTATCAATCAGATGGTGGCTAACGATCCTACCGAACGCGTCTTCATCATCGAGGACACCGGCGAAATCCAATGTGCTGCGGAGAATTACGTCCAGTACCACACCAGCATCGACGTCACAATGACGGCGCTATTGAAAACCACGCTGCGTATGCGCCCGGACCGGATTTTAGTCGGTGAAGTGCGAGGCCCTGAAGCGCTCGATTTGTTAATGGCCTGGAATACCGGCCATGAAGGCGGGGCGGCAACACTGCATGCCAATAACGCTAGAGCCGGACTTGATCGGTTGGCGATGCTCATCAGCATGCATCCTGATTCACCCAAACCCATCGAACCGCTCATTGGCGAGGCGGTTCATGTTGTCGTGCATATCGCCAGAACCCCGGAAGGCCGTCGTATTCAGGAAATTATTGAGGTTTCCGGATACCACGGCGGCCAATACAACACAAGATCACTTTAGGAGAAACATCTATGCAATTCGCAATTCCATCGCTTCAGAACGACCGTCATAGCGTTTTGTACCTGAGCCTATTCGTACTGCTCATGGCCATTATCATTTTGCCGCAACCGGCCTTTGCGTCGGAAGGGACCGGCGGCTCGTTGCCCTATGAGAGTTGGCTGACAAATCTGCGCAATTCCGTTACCGGTCCGGTGGCATTTGCGCTCTCGATTATCGGCATTGTGGTTGCCGGCGGCGTGCTTATTTTCGGCGGCGAACTGAACGGTTTTTTCAGAACGTTGATTTTTATCGTCCTGGTCATGGCGTTACTGGTCGGCGCCCAAAATATGATGGGTACCTTCTTTGGCCGTGGCGCCGAAATAGCCTTACTGTCTGACGGTGCAGTCAATTACGCTCACAACGCGGCATCTATCGGTAACGGAAGGGCTGGGTAACATGGCCGGTCGCACGATACCCATTCGTCGGGCCGGCAATAGAGACAACCTATTCATGGGCGGGGATCGGGAATTGGTGATGTTTTCGGGACTGCTCGCCGGAGCGCTGATTTTCAGTGCTCAGGACATGAGGGCTACGGTATTCGGCGTCTGTCTTTGGTTCGGCGCACTCTTCGTATTCCGCCTGATGGCAAAGAGCGATCCTAAGCTGCGCTACGTTTATCTGCGGAGCCGTCGCTACAAGAAGTATTACCCGCCGCGTAGTACGCCATTCCGTGAAAATACCAATACCCAAGGGGAGCAATACAAATGATGATCGAAGTACTCGCGATTATGATTGCTGTACTCGGTGCCGTCCTGCTACTTATGTTGTTTGCCCGCATCCGGTCGGTCGATGCGGAGCTGAAGCTCAAAAAGCATCGATCCAAGGACGCCGGGCTGGGCGATCTGCTTAATTATGCCGCCGTCGTCGATGACGGTGTCATTGTCGGTAAAAACGGCTCATTCATGGCGGCATGGATATACAAAGGGGACGACAACGCGAGCAGCACCGATGAGCAGCGCGAAATGGTGTCTTTCCGCATCAATCAAGCCCTCGTCGGCCTTGGCAGTGGGTGGATGGTACACGTCGATGCTGTGCGCCGCCCAGCCCCTAATTACGCTGAATTGGGTTTGTCGCATTTTCCCGATCCAGTATCTGCCGCGATCGATGAAGAGCGACGCAGGCTATTCGAGCGCCTGGGTACGATGTACGAGGGTTATTTCGTATTAACGCTGACCTGGTTTCCGCCGGTTCTAGCGCAACGTAAATTTGTCGAGCTCATGTTCGATGACAACACGCCGGCGCCGAATCACAGAGCCCGTACCACGGGGCTCATCAGTCAATTCAAACGTGAAATAACGTCGATAGAGGAACGCCTGTCAACGGCTATTACGATGACGCGTCTCAGAGGTCAGAAGGTCGTTACCGAGGAGGGAGCGTCTGTTACGCATGATGATTTTTTGAGCTGGATACAATTTTGCATTACCGGCAAGCATCATCCCGTACAACTCCCCAGCAATCCCATGTATCTGGATGCTCTCATTGGCGGGCAAGAACTGCGCACCGGGGTCGTGCCAAAAATAGGCCGCTCCCTCATCCAAGTCGTCGCGATCGAAGGCTTCCCGCTGGAGTCGACTCCAGGAATCTTAAGCGCTCTGGGCGAATTATCCTGCGACTACCGCTGGTCATCCCGGTTTATTTTCATGGATCAGCATGAGGCGGTTGCTCACCTGGACAAATTCCGTAAAAAGTGGCGCCAAAAAGTGCGCGGATTCTTCGACCAGGTTTTTAATACCAATACCGGACCTATCGATCAGGATGCTCTGTCGATGGTAGAGGATGCCGAATCCGCGATAGCCGAGGTAAACAGCGGATTTGTCGCGATGGGCTATTACACCAGTGTCGTTATTTTGATGCATGAGGATAGAACGCGACTCGAGGCAATCGCACGGCAGGTAGAAAAGGCGATAAACCGTCTCGGTTTTGTCGCGCGTATAGAGACCACCAACACGATGGATGCGTATCTAGGCAGCTTACCGGGTCACGGTGTCGAGAATGTTCGCCGACCCCTCATCAACACGATGAACCTCGCCGATTTGTTGCCTACGTCAACGATCTGGACGGGTAGCGCAACCGCCCCTTGCCCGCTGTATCCGCCCATGTCTCAAGCACTGATGCACTGCGTGACTCACGGCGCCACACCTTTCCGACTGAATCTGCATGTCCGCGATGTCGGCCATACTTTCATGTTTGGACCCACAGGTGCGGGTAAATCGACGCATCTAGCCATTATTGCCGCACAATTACGACGTTATGCCGGCATGTCGATCTACGCATTTGATAAGGGGATGTCAATTTATCCGCTTACCAAGGCCGTCGGTGGGCTGCATTTTTCAGTCGCGGGGGACGGCGAATCACTCGCATTTTGTCCACTGCAATTCCTCGAAACGCGCGGCGACCGGGCTTGGGCAATGGAATGGATAGATACCATCCTGGCGTTAAACGGTTTGATCACCACACCCGAGCAGCGCAATAAAATAGGCCATGCCATCATGAGCATGAGCGGTACCCAATCCCGCACACTATCTGATTTCAGCACGACCGTACAAGACTTACCGATTCGTGAAGCGCTACAGCAATACACTATCGGTTCATCGATGGGCTATCTGTTGGACGCCGAAGAGGATGGACTCTCTCTGTCCTCATTTACGACGTTTGAAATCGAGGAGCTGATGGGATTAGGCGATAAATTCGCGCTCCCCGTGCTGTTGTATCTATTTCGCAGAATAGAGCGATCACTCCACGGCCAACCGGCCGTCATCATCCTGGACGAAGCCTGGTTGATGCTTGGGCATCCGGTGTTTCGCGATAAAATCCGCGAATGGCTCAAGGTCTTGCGCAAAGCCAATTGCCTTGTCTTGATGGCGACGCAAAGCCTGTCTGACGCGGCCAACTCGGGCATCTTGGATGTCATCGTTGAATCGACAGCCACCAAAATCTTCCTGCCCAACGTGTATGCCCGCGACGAAGACACGGCCGCCCTCTACCGTCGTATGGGTCTCAATACGCGGCAAATCGAAATTTTGGCGACCGCCATTCCGAAACAGCAATATTACTACGTTTCCGAATATGGCCGCCGTCTCTACGACCTCGCTCTCGGACCGCTTGCCCTGTCCCTTGCCGGTGCATCGGACAAGGATTCCGTTGCCGCCATCAAGAATCTGGAAACCCAATTCGGCGATCGGTGGGTTCATGAATGGCTCGCCGGGCGTGGACTGAAACTCAATGACTACCTGGAGCCCGCAATATGAGTCTGATTCTATCCAAGAAAAAACCAGTTGACTCTCGGCCTATCAATAAACCCAAAAACGAGGATACTAACCCGTACTTGACTGCCCGGCGTACATGGAATGAGCATGTCGGTTCGGTCGTGTCGTCACGGCAGACCTGGCAAGTTGTCGGTATTCTCTCGTTGTTGATTGCGCTGGCCGGTGTCGGCGGAATCATCCATATAGGCAGTCAATCTAAGTTCATCCCTTATATTATCGAGGTTGACAAGCATGGCCAGACCATTGCCGTCGGGCCGACGACAGCGGGCTCTACCGCCGATCCCCGCGTTATTCATGCGTCTATAGCCGATTTCATCGCTAATGCCCGCATAGTCACGCCGGATGTCGCATTGCAGCGGAAAGCGGTCTTTCGCGTGTATGCAATGTTATCGCCCAATGATCCCGCAACCCAAAAAATGAACGAATGGCTGAACGGAACGCCCGATTCCAGCCCGTTCAAACGTGCCGTGAAGGAAATGGTCAGCACTGAAATCAAGTCCGTGTTGCCGCAATCCCCGGATACCTGGCAAGTCGAATGGGTAGAAACCATTCGCGACCGGCAAGGCGTTCTAAAAAGTCAGCCGGTCAATATGCGGGCATTAGTTAATGTCTATATCGCCTCGCCTACATCTCAAACAACAGACGAGCAATTACGCAACAATCCGCTCGGTATCTATGTGCGTGATTATTCCTGGTCGATCATCACTTCCTCGAAATAATGATAATGAGACTATTCACCATGAAAAAGCATATTATCCCAATTCTGGCCGCCGCCATGGCTGTCTCGGAACCTGTCCTGGCCGCTCCCGGTGACGACCTGGCCGACAAATATTTTTCCAAAAACAACCCAAGGCTAACCGAACAAGAAAAGGCGGCTCTCGCGATTGCGAAACGCTGGGAAGCCGGAAAATCCAACGGCATAAAGCCAGTATCCGGTGCCAATGGGGCCATCCATTTCATATACGGCGCACAACAGCCCAGCATCGTTTGCGCGGTTCTTCAGGTCTGTGACGTGGCCCTACAAGCCGGAGAACTGGTCAATTCGATCCATCTGGGCGATACGGCCCGCTGGACTGTGGAACCCGCCATCACCGGCAGCGGACCGGCCGAAACGCAACATCTCATCATCAAACCGATGGACGTGGGATTGGAGACCAGTCTGGTCGTGACGACAAACCGCCGCACTTATCATTTCAAGTTGCGCTCGCACCGCACCGAGTACATGCCGCAGGTTGCGTTCACCTACCCGGAAGACGCTCTCGCCAAATGGGATGCGATTCAAACTCGGGAAACACAAGCGCGCGAACAAAAAACCCTTCCGCAAACAGGCGAGTACCTGGGCGATCTGAATTTCAACTATGAACTGGACGGTGATGCCGCATGGCGTCCGATTCGCGTCTTTAACGATGGCAGTAAAACCATCTTACAAATGCCGAAGGCGATGGCGCAGACCGAAGCGCCGACGCTGTTGGTCTTGCGTAAAGAGGGCGGCCTGTTCTCGGATGATGAAACCGTCATAGTGAATTACCGTGTTCAAGGCGACCGCTACATCGTGGACACGGTTTTTGACCAGGCCATTTTGATATCCGGCGTTGGCAGAAGCCAAGACCGAGTAACCATCAGACGGGAGAAATAATCGTATGCGCAGAATATCTCTAGCGGCTTTGGCCGCTCTATCTCTCGCAGGATGCGTGACATCGCCATACGGCAACCATCTACGTAATGTTTCAGTAGATCAACAAAAACTGGCTGACGATGCAGTCAAGCAACTCGCCACGCTATGGCCGCCGGCAAAAACACAATTTGAGCTAAAACAAACGACACCGGATCTTTTCGGGAATGCGCTGCTCAAAAACTTGCGCGAAAGCGGCTATGCCGTCATGGAGTTCAGCCCAAACGCGACAGAGGACAATACCCTACTGCCATTGCGCTATGTACTCAGCCAAATAAAGGGAGAAAACGGCAACTTATACCATTTGACTCTATGGGTCGGTACTGAATCCATTACTCGCCCGTACATCGAGCAAAACGGCATGGTGATGCCGGGCGGCTATTGGACGCATAAGGAGTAAATGATGACAGAAGATATCGACAACATGGAACCGGACGCATCGCCAAGCGCTGGCGTGCGCCGCGTCAACAATTTACCCATGTATCTACTCGGCGGGGTATTGACGGCGTTTTTGATCATGATGGGGATTGTCGCGGCGGATCGCGCAGCCCAGCAGACTGATGCGGAGGATCGGCATCTAAAAACCGGCAACACGTCGATGTTCGCTAAGGAAATTGCCGGCGATCACATGGACGGATTAATCACGCCTTTGATACCGCCCGCTGAAGAAACGATGCTGAAACCTGAACCGGTACTCATTGCGCGTCCGGAAACATTGGACAGGCCACCGGCTCCCCCTATGCAGCCGCAGCATGATGATGAAGCGGAGCGTATCCGTCAGGCAAAACTGCAAATGTTTCAAGAAGCGGTGAAAGCAAAAACCGGCGTGCAAGTCATTGCGCCAAAAAGTTCCGGCTCGTCATCCAGTCATGCCAATTTGGGCGCTAACACGCCCAAAACGCGCGAAGCCATGCTGGCTAGGTTATCCGCCGTGCGCCAAGAAATAGACTCGATACAGCATGAGGACCCATCAACGGCGTATCAAAAGCGATTAAATCATCTTCGCAGCATGCATAACCTGAATAGTGGTGCAGGGATGCCGGCGAATTCATCCGCTTCACCACAAACCGGAGCATCAACCGAAGGAACCGGTAATGATTACGCGCAATTTTCGGGTAAAGCCGGTGACCGTTGGCAACTCGATTCTACTACGCAAGCCCCCCGTTCACAGTATGAACTGCGAGCCGGGTTTGTGGTGCCGGCAACGCTAATCTCCGGAATCAACTCCGATCTACCGGGACAGATCATGGCGCAAGTGGCGCAGAACGTGTACGACACACCCGTCGGAAAATACCTCTTGATTCCGCAAGGATCGCGTCTGGTCGGCACGTATTCGAGCGATGTGGCCTATGGCCAAGCTCGTGTCCTTGTCGCTTGGCAACGCATTGTCTTCCCCGATGGGAAAGCGCTGGATATCGGTGCGATGCCGGGTGCCGACAGCGCTGGGTACGCTGGGTTTAATGATCTGGAAAATCATCATTACGTCCGTCTATTTAGCTCGGCGCTGCTCATGTCGGCCGTAACGGCGGCGACAACCTACAGCCAGCGACAAAATCAGAGTAGTGCGACATTTGGCCGGCCGGATGCCAGTAGCGCGTTGAGTGAGGCGTTAGGCCAGCAACTTGGCCAAGTCACCGCACAATTGATTGCCAAAAACATGAACATAGCGCCAACCCTGGAGATTCGCCCTGGCTATCGATTCAATGTGATTGTCACGAAAGACATGACGTTTTCAAAACCTTATCAACCGTTTGATTACTAACCATAACGCTAACCGCCGAGCGTAGCGGGTCGGGTTGAGCGGCCGGCTATGCAAAACACTGGAGAATAGAATGAGAAAGAGTTCTTTGACAACATCGATGCAGCATAAAATTTTAGCGGCTAAAAAAATCCTTCTGGCCGCAGTCGAAATCACTTTGGTGGTTTCGATTACGCAGCAGGCGCACGCGCAAACCGCTGTAATTGACATGACTAATTTAACGCAAAATATAGAAACTGCGATTCAATCAGCTATGTCAGCGGGAGAGGAGGTCGCGCAAACACTGAAACAAATTGACCAATATGCGACTCAATTGCGGCAATATGAGGATCAAATACGGAACACGGTAGCGCCGGCGGCTTATATCTGGGATCAGGCACAATCCACGATCGATGGTCTAATAACCGCTACCGATACACTAAATTATTATAAGAATCAAGTCGGCAGTCTCGATAGCTACCTGAGTAAATTCCAAGACGTTTCTTATTACCGTAACTCGCCGTGTTTCTCGAATGAGGGATGCAGTGACGCCGAGTTCGCGGCAATGAGCGAAAACCGGCGCTTGGCATCAGAATCACAAAAAAAGGCAAACGATGCGCTTTTTCGTGGACTGGATAAACAACAAGATGCGCTCAAGTCGGACTCAAGACGATTAGAGCAACTGCAAGCAGCGGCTCAAAGCGCCGGCGGACGAATGGAAGCTATCGGCTATGCCAACCAGCTTGCGAGCCAACAGGCGAACCAGCTATTACAGATACGCGGCCTGTTGATCGCACAGCAGAACGCAATTGCAACCAGGATGCAGGCGGAGGCTGATGGAGAGGCAATATCTAGTGCTCGTGCTGAACAACTCCGATCAGGTAGGTTCAAGAAAAGTGCACCTGGTGATTATTAATAGTTCTAACATAATTAGAGGATCATGTATGAAAATGTATAACCTTACAATTATCTGTTTTGGGGTAGTTCTTCTCCTGGTTGGTTGTAGTGAACAACCGGTGGCGAACGCGGCAAATTGTACGCCAGAGATGAAGGAAAAAATACTATCAGACCTTATGTTCGAGGCAAGTCGCAATACGTTTATTGACGACTGTCGATCATTCGACAAGGCGAAACAACTCCGATCAGGTACGTTCAAGAAAAGTGCGCCTGGCGATTATTGATAGGAGGTTTATCAGAATGAATAAATCTCACTGGCATATGCTGATAACGCTAGGTGTCCTGCTGCTGACAAGCGAACCCGCATTGGCCGAGCTCAGTAATGAAGGCATTATGAATGATGTATTGAAGCGATTCGATAATGCTGCAAGTAACTGGGCAAACACACTTACAAATGCGGCAAGCTGGTTATTCTGGACGCTTGTTCTGATCTCGATGGTCTGGACATTCGGCATGATGCTGCTTCGTAAGGCAGACATAGGAGAATTCTTTGCCGAGTTTGTTCGGTTCACTATTTTCACAGGCTTCTTTTGGTGGTTACTCACAAATGCAGTGAGTAACCAGAATATTGCTGGGACGATCATTGATTCACTACAACAACTCGGTGCACAGGCCGGGAGTTTAGGCACGACGAGGCTTGACCCTGGCGCAGTTGTCGATGTCGGATTTGAATTGTTTGACCGCGTCATACGCGCAGTAGACGATCTAGGTTGGCGAGATTTCGATTTAGCCCTTGCCATGATGATATTGGGAGGTGTCACCCTGACCATATTAGCCTTAATCGCCGTGAATATGCTGGTGTTACTGGCGACGAGTTGGATTGTATTGTACGCCGGTGTTTTTTTTCTGGGTTTCGGAGGAGCTCGTTGGACGTCCGACATGGCGCTCAATTATTACCGCACTATATTCGGCGTGTCTGCACAGCTGCTGTCGATGATTCTTATTGTTGCTATTGGCAAACAGTTTATCAACGATTTCTCGCAGCAAATCAGTCCCGAAACGACAATACAAGAACTCGCCGTGATGATGGTGGCGTCTATCATCTTGCTGGTACTAACAAATAAAGTCCCAGCAATCATAGCCGGTATTATCACGGGTAGCAGTATTGGCAACACAGGCATTGGTCAACTCGGTGCCGGTGCGGCGCTCGGCGCGGCCGGTATGGCCACAGCGGCGACCGCAACAGCCGGCGCAATGATAGCGGCCGGTACGGCAAACGCCGCTGGTGGAGCTCAAGCAGTAATGGCCGCGTTCTCCAAGGCCAGCGAAAACGTTTCCAGCGGGTCCGATGTGCTGACCAACATGTGGGGCGGGGGCGGCGGCGGTGGCGTAAGCAGCGACAGCAGTAATACCGGCGGCACTCCATTTGCTCAAGCAGCAGGATTCAGCAACAGCTCGGACAGCATGTGGGGTCGCGGCGAAGATGGGGACACCAAAAGGCAAACCGAAAGCGGCACCGACCAAGCGAAGAGTGACGGCAAACAGAATAGCGGCGCGACCGAACCGACCGGCACGGCCAAAACCGGGCAAGGCGGTAACCGGCAATCAACGGGCACGCAAAGCGGTGGCTTCATGGCGGCAGCGGCAACGTCCGGCAAAATTGCCGTCGATGCCGGCGTTAATCTGGCTAAGGGTATTGCCGATGTAGCCAAGGCCAAAGCCAACGAGCGCATTGCGGATACGACACCGGGCAAGATTGCCGGCGCCATAAGGGGCGGCAGTTCGTCCGAAACAAACATCGAATTCGCCGGTAACAGTCTTAGTGGGGAAAATGAAGCTCATTCCGAAGTTGCGGCCTTCGTGAACCGCAGCAATAGCGGCGCACCGACTTAACCCAAAGGGGCGTTATGCTGCCGTTTATTGCCGACCTTACACCGATTGAACAAGAGCGCGTCGTGTGCGCTATCTCTGCCGCCGTCAAGTATGAAATTCCGGCCAACATCGTCCTAGCCGTGGCGGAAAAGGAAGGCGGCAAGCCGGGGCAATGGGTGAGCAACTCGAACGGCACCTATGACGTCGGCTCCATGCAATTCAATACCGCGTACCTGCACGACCTGGCACGATATGGAATCACAGCGAACGATGTAGCGGCCGCTGGATGCTATTCATTCGATCTGGCCGCTTGGCGACTACGGATGCACATCCGCAACGACCAGGGCGATCTGTGGACCAAGGCTGCTAACTACCACTCGCGCACGCCGCGATACAATGCCGTGTACCGCGCCGATCTCATTCTCAAGGCATCGAAATGGGCCGACTGGTTGGAAGTCCACTTCGTGACGCTAGACGTGACCAAAGCGGATACAGTGCCTTCGATGCCGCTTCAACCGATAGAAGTCCAGCGCGTAACCCAGCAAACCCCTGCTTCGCCAGCGGCGAAGCAGGCCTTGGCCAACTCCCTGAGCCCGAAAAAATATGTGCCACGCTCAATTTCCTTCAAAACCGATGATTAAGAAAACCTGCAATAACCCTCAAGCCTCTCATTCCGGTAACCGACGGTGCTACGTTTACAAATAAATCGTCACGGCCAAAAGCACATTACCGTAAAGCTCAACGCAAGTGCCTTGAACGCCGAACAAGAGCAGAAGCTGAAGGATTTCCTCGAAGACCTGATCCAAAGCGAAGAGTAAAAAATTTTCCGAAACGCCATTAAAAGTGTCGCAACTTGCGACACTTTTTATATCTCCATGCCTCACCAATTTGCCGACGGCAAGCGCAGACAGCATCCGGTCGATTAGCGGATTCAACAAAAAATACCCTCATCATTCGCCGGCCGGTGAATAAATCACACAAACGGCGTGACTCGATCACCGCCTTTTCTTCCGGAAATCGGGATACTGTACCCAAGTTCAACGAAACGCTTGAACGAACCAAACCAACAAAAACCAAGGGGAAACCATCATGAAAACAGTATCTTTCGCAGCAGTCGTTTTAATGTCAATCATCGCCGGCACAGCCATGGCCGAAGGCTCCAGAATCGAAAAATCCACATTGATCAACGCATCCAAAAACACGTTGACCAATACTCAAGCGATCGGTCGCAACAGCGCCGCAAGCACCGGCTCGATCAGCGTCGTCGGCTCGAAAGTCGAGAAATCGACGCTGATCAACGCCTCGAAAAACACATTGACCAACACGCAAGCGATAGGCAGGGATTCAGTGGCGACGACCGGTTCGATCGACATCCGCTAAATAGCGCATAAGAGCACAAGGACGTGCGCTATCGGGGCAGCAGGACTCGCAGGGATAGCAACGTTTGGTTACCAGCGAGCTATAGGACGAGCGTCAAGACTTCGAGCGGCGATGACAGGGATGTCTTCGCCGCTAGGCCATGGACGGCTTATGCTCGGGCGCTTCCGGCTCGGGGGCGTGAGCAATTCGGGTGGGCCGAGTTTAAAAGCGTACAGGGAGGTAGGCTTTTAAGCTGGACTGGTCGATTTTCGGGTTCTGTGCTTTGTAAGCATTGGCTTTCGGCCAATTACGAACCACAGAGTTTCTACGGCTAGTGACCGTTGTTGAATGGAAAGCCGCCTGACAGATGTAGATTTAGGTACGCGGTGCGTACCTCGGCTTTAGATCGAACGAGTTCGAGAACCCTTCGATATTCATACACGGTTTCCTAATGATTGCAAACAACAAAGAAGATCATATACATCGCCTTTACAACCCGATGACGAAAAATCCAAGGGGCCAATACCGATTTGATTTCCCACCAAGTCGGTAAAGTGCTGAATATTTTCTATGAATTCATATAGTTGCTCATCAGTTGTCTGCCCCATGGCGATACCTTCAAAGTGGCTGATACGGTCTCGATGGGCTAGTATTCGGTCTCGTGCTGGCTTTATGATTTCACCATAGCCAAGAATTGCCTTCGCTTTGTCGTGAATCTCTGCGGTTAGTAACGATTCATCTTTGAGTTGCTGTATAACCAAGTGAATCGTCAAGTTCTCTCTGCAAGCTCCGTGAGCTTTGGTGGTAGCGGAGTCCATTAGTTTTCCCACCTGAAGAATCCAATCGCGTTGAAGAATTTCCCCAATGTCGGTGAAAAATGTCGGTGCAATTGCTGTCAATAGTGCTCTATTTTCTTCGCAATAGAGAGCATTGTAAGTATTGTAATCGCGCCGAATGATAATTAGACATTCTCTTAACTGTTCGAAGTCATCAATTAGTTTGGGGGAAGTATTCATAGCTTCTATATACGCAGACGTCGTCGTGTGGCTTTATTGCACAGTGTGGACATAATGGCTGGGAGCCAGCCTCATTTTTTTGAAGAACATGCTGATATGAATTCACGTATTTGATTGGGTGTATCAATATTAAAATCCACCCTGTAACCAACAAATGTTGGTGCGTCCCGCAAAACTTGCATTGCATGTCCAACAGATTCCCGCGCACCGACAATCTGTTTGATTTGTTCGGGAGTTAGAATAAACATCGCATTAAGATAACCGTCATCATCTAAAATTCGATAAGGGTCTCCAAGTGAAACATTACGACCATCAATCAATAATGAATGAAACCAATCGCCTTTTACTATTGATTGTGATTTGGCTACTCCCGCTTCGTAAATTGAATGTAGTCCGAGACTTTGATCGGTGCATAATAGAAGGAATTTGCCCTGTCCATACATAGTGTCTTGAACACCTCGCAGATAGTAGAGCCCTTGTTTTAATTGCAGACTCCAATCCGCAGGCGCTCTGCCTTCGTTGGTAACTCGTAGAGCTTTCTGTTCAGTCTCGCTAAGTACATACAGTTCATTTTTTCCAGCTCTGACAATTAAATCTAAGAGCCCGGCATCAACCTCCATTTCGCGAATATACGCTGACGCTGCAGCAGAAATGATTTGCCCCACATCAAGATCATCTTCGGAGGACGCGCTATCTTTCCATGTTCTGTGGACTCCGTATTTAGAACCCTGTGTGGAAAATCGATAGTAGCCACCGAGATATGCCATTGCGCAAGCGCTGTAGCACTCTCCTTGCGCAGGTAGGATCTTCCCGTGATTTTGTATCCCGATATGCGTCCACGCAGATTTGGCTCTCAATAACCGACCAAGTTTAATACCCGTTAGGAAATCGCCGCCTGGTGAGTTGAGATAGACATTGAATGGCGAATTAGGAATCTGATTTAACTCTGTCTCTACGCGTTTATCTGCACCGGGTTCGATAACGCCGTTTAAGTAGACTGTCCAGCTATTTGCACCTGTTGCAATTTCATAAGGTCCAGGAGACTCAAGAGTTATTTGCAGCGAATCAGACGAAGCATGCAACAGTTCCGTTTGTAGTATGGTAATGATGAGTAAAAAAACCAGCCAAAAACGAACACCTAAAGTCACGAGTTCCCCCTATTTTGAGATAAAAGGCATGCCAATGCCGGTTTTAAACGATTCGAAATCGCAGCCTAGGAACCCTTTCGCGTGCAGTCAGGTTAAGATGAAAATCATCACTCCCATATTCAGTTTCGTTTCATCCAGGCTAGGCTATTTGTCCGATATGGATGAAATTGCCGTCATTTAATCAAATGGAACGGAAGTCCGCAACGGGGCGCTATGTTAAGCTCAACATAGCGACCCCTATGTGTAGTTCGAAACTATGTGGAGTTGCAAATTTACATTGAGGATTAGACCTTGGTGTCCGTCGCATAAGGTCGAACGCAACTTCACATAATTTCAATGCTTGAAGAAGTAGCATCAACTTGCGATCGGTTG
>JAHJRE010000310.1 GCA_018831055.1 Bacteroidota bacterium | reverse complement strand
TTTTTACCTTTTCTTTCAAAAAAGTCGAGATACGGACTGATTTTTTTGTAGATTTTCTTCCCATACATAATGAAATATGTCGATCCTCCAATAGTGATTAGTCCGGTGACCGTTACCAGGGATAGAATATCCGGGCTAATATGCCCCATTTTTATTCCCAGGGCAATTAATATCAATGAAAATTCACTAATTTGAGCTACGGTTAAACCTGCGAGGAACCCTGTTTTTTTTGTGTATCGTGAAAATCCCATTAAGGCCATCACAATTAAAGGGTTGCCGATTAGTATGAATGTGGAAAAAATTATAATTGCTAACCAGTAATTGCCAAAGTTGCTAAATTCCATTTGTGTTCCAAGGAAGACAAAAAACATAAGCAGAAAGAAATCTCGCAATGGACGGATGCGGGATGCGATTTCGTGGCGATATGGTGAAATGGAGAGTGATACTCCGGCGAGGAGTGCTCCAATTTCTATGGAGAGTCCAATTTGATGCAATGCCGATGCCAATGCTAGGCACCACGCAATGCTGAATAGCATAATAAATTCTGAACTGTCGGCTATTTTTTTAAGGATTTTTGGCAGCACATAGTATCCAATCAGAAGCACTAAAGTAATGGATCCTACCACTTTTAGAGTGGACTGAATGATGATATTGTAAATATTTCCATCTGCCGAAAGAGATGCAATAAAGATCAAAATGAACATGGCCACTATATCCTGCACAATTAAAAACCCTGTTGCGATTTTTCCATAAAGCGTTTCCAGGTCTTTTTTATCTGAAAGCAGCTTCATAATAACGATTGTACTACTGAAAGTTAGAGCTATCGCAATATATATTGCTTCTATGTACGAGAAATTGAGCAGTCGCGCGATTACAAAGCCAATGCCGGAAGTAAATAGAATCTGTCCCAAGCCAGTTATCACTGAGATTTTACCCACTGTTTTAATAATTCGTGGGCTTAAACTAAGTCCAACCATAAAAAGCAAAAAAGCGATTCCCATTTGTGAAAATGTACCGACAGTATCATGAGAATTTACTACATTAAGGCCATAAGGGCTTAAAATCAGTCCTGAAGCTATGTATGCGATAATCATTGGCTGCTTGAGCATTTTGGCAAATCCCGCCAATATCATTGTCACAACAATAATTATGCTTAGCTCAATGAATATTTGTTCGTACATGAGTATATTTTTGTTTTCATGTAATTATAACAGATAATACTAAAAAAGTCAAAAACCTTAGGCGCAAAGTATCCTAACTTGCAGTTTTTCCTGTATTTAAAAAGCCTATCAAAGTACCCTATCTAGGGTATAAACCTCTCAGAAAAGGCAAAATATTTTTTGGATTGCGTACAACTAGTTATATACGAACTTTTGTTCCAATAATACTGTGATTTAGGGTTTTATACGACTGCATCTTTCAATGCGAAGTGGTTTTGTTTAGAATAGGAGAGTAAAAATGGACAAAAAAGAAGCAAAACAGCGGATTGAAAGCCTGAAGAAGTGGCTTAAGAAGTGGAACTACGAGTATTTCGTGTTGAATCGGAACGATATTTCCGAGGCTGCGCGCGATAAGATCAAGAAGGAACTTCATGAGCTGGAGGATCAGTTTCCTGAATTTGTGACGCCCGACTCCCCTACTCAGCGAGTCGGAAGCGTGCTTTCGGGCAAGTTCGCCAAAATCAAACACCTCCGAGCCAAACAATCGCTAATGGACTGCTTTTCGGATGAGGAGCTGGAGGCATGGGAAGAGCGGAATCAGAAACTGGTTCCCGGTGAAAAGCTCGACTATATAACGGAGTACAAGCTGGATGGCCTGAACCTTTCGCTTATTTACGAAAAAGGTAAGTTACATCGGGCCATCACGCGTGGTGACGGAGTTTATGGGGAGGATGTGACTCACAGTGTCCGTACCATACCAAGCGTTCCACTGGAGCTGAGGGAAATCGGTGGGGCGAAACCCGAAGATTATCCTGTCATTGAAGTGAGTGGCGAAGTCTATATGAGCATCAAGAGCTTTAATGAACTCAACAAATCGGAGGGGCAGGTGTTTGCGAATCCACGTAATGCGGCGGCGGGCACCGTCAGACAGCTGGACCCAAGAGTATCCGCTGACCGCAAGCTGGATATGTATTTCTACAGTATTTAT
>JAHJRE010000309.1 GCA_018831055.1 Bacteroidota bacterium | reverse complement strand
CTCGACGGCAACAACGGGACAGTAGTGAAAACATACCAATTTTCGCCAAAAGCCCACCCCAGTGAAGTTCTGTCTATTTTTGAGCTACCAATCCCTCCTGTTTCATACAGATTCACGACAAGAACGGCTGCTTTTGAAATATTTTTTTGAGAAATATTTACAGATAGTGGCAGTCTGATCACGCAAACACTTAACATATAGCATATTACGATAAATACAGCGAATAAATAAATATATTGCTAATTGTCTTGCATTCGCTGTTGTATGGGGTAGTATTAGTAGGGAAGTGAATGGTTGATGGTGTTTAAGTGTGTATTGGAGAATGCGATGTCAAAGGCGACAAGAATTGCGGATGGACGTCAACAGGTCGGTTTGGTTCTTGATCAGGATGTGGTGGAAAGATTGGACGTTATAGCAAAGCGCGAATCCCGTACCCGTGCGCAGGTAATGGCTATTTACATTGAAAATGGAATGGACGGAGAAGAAAGGATAAATGAAGTAATAAAAGATGAAATAAAGTGCGACCAGCTTGGCAACGAAACCGATTTTACAAATTCTGATTTGGATGTTAATGAGAGATTTTATCACGCTTATGATGAAAATACCGGCGAAACCGACTTGGTTGACGGTTATTACGATCATATTGAAAATTTGGTTGATAATGGTCTTGGCAACGTCACGCTTTCGCAATTGCTTATTGCTCGCAGACAACGGGCGGTTTATAGCGAACGCAGAATGCTTAAAGAACATTGTGAGAAAAAGCGTAAGGAACAGACGCGCCTGAA
Source organism: Bacteroidota bacterium (assembly GCA_018831055.1). NCBI lineage: Bacteria > Pseudomonadati > Bacteroidota > Bacteroidota bacterium. The sequence goes on along the minus strand of JAHJRE010000309.1, from coordinate 2,447 downwards.
TGCAAAGCGCAAGCCGGAAGAGGATACGCCGTTGAAGCCTGAGGAAAGCAAGGAAGATTAACCATGAATATGGCGATTTATGAAAATGACGGACAGGAACTAAACCGAATCCGCACGAAGCGAACTTGCTTGCCTTTGATTCTGGAAATCGAGGACGGTGACAGAATTTACGAAAGGCCGATTATTGACAATCCCAATTCGCGGGAGCCTAAAGTCAGATTTGGCGTGATTGATGAAGCATGGGTAGCGTTAAAACATAAATTTAGAAATCTCCGCAATGGGCGGAGCAAAAGATAGGAAAAAGTTCGGGTAATCGTAGCCAGCCACCGGTGCGCCTCTGCGCGCTTGCCAGTAGCCAGCCAAGAACCCTTTTTTGCGGCTCAGCCGCGAAGGAGATTCTATGTCTGGCGCAATCCAGTCAGAAAATCAAAACACACCTGAAGTTCACACCGTGCAAATCCATGGTCAAGATTATCCTATCCGTGTAGGCGAGGATACGGCCAAGATTTCCCTGTATCTGAAATGGCATGAAGAGAAAATCTTTGAACGCCTGAAAAAAGCGCGCATGTCAGCAGAGCAAGGGGACGAAGAGGGCGCGACCATAGACCTTGGCGGAATGCCGTGGATGGCGTTACCTTACGGCATGGGCGGCAGGAAAGGAATGCCCTACATGGGATACCGCTTTTCTCTGCTGGAAGCGAGTGACATTATTTTAAGCCTGAGGGATTCAAATTATAACGAGAAATGTATTAACAGGATGCTGGACATTGGTTCTCTGGTGCTGATGTGCAAAGGCAGTCTGGCAAAAGTCTGGCTGGAAATAAAAGAAATCCTGCGTAAGGAGAATGCGTATGTTTTCCGCAATGTCCTTAGCCGTGCGGATATGGCAATCGACATCGGCGGGTATCCGGTGCTGCCGTTTGTGGAAAAGTTCAGGCAAAACCATGTAGTCGGGGGTGGGCGTTGCAATACGGAATATGAGGGCGCGTTTTTCAGTGAAGGCCGTTCACCCACCGCCGTCACTTGCGGCAGAAAAGGGAGGCTGTTGTGGTTGCGGATTTACGACAAACTAAGGGAAATGGACAGTTCCGGAAGCTGTGAAAAACAGGAAGCATTGGCGAAAAGATTGGGTGAACAGGAAATTCTGACGCGAATAGAGTTTGAGATCAGGCGTAATCAGTTCCAGTATTGGAATGAAGAATTTGCTTTCAGTGGGGGCGAAATCCATACGGTAGAGGACTGGCATTCACTGCGGGCAGATGTGATCGGGTATCTCATGGAAAGATGGATCAGGCTGACCAAGGAACTGCCAGACCGGAAAAACAATCATCAGGACATGGCGGAAGAGTGGGACGTTTGGAAAGGCATCAGGAATGCGGCGGTTTCAATTCTAAAGAAAGATAAGGAAGTTGAGCTTTCGCGCCCAGAACCGCCGGAACAGGATGCGCTGCATCTTTTGAATCAGGCATTGGGTTGCATGGTGAATTATCAGGCAAAATTCAAACCGCCGGTGCTTGACCACTTGGCGGGGAGAGAATGCGCGAAAACTTTCAAGGAGTTTACGGAGGCTGTTCCGGACAGATGCGAGGACAAATACCGCGAAGCTACGATCAGGAAAAACCGGCACAAGAAAAGAAAGTGCCAGCAGCAAAATCAGCCTGCGCCACAGGAAGAAAAGGGGAACATGTGAACTTTGTCTGTATTCATATTTTGAATTATGCGCGTAGCGCGGCATTGAGTGCGGACTTCGGCGAACAGCCGAAGCGGATGCACTGCATCCGGCACATTAGCGGAAAACACGATCAAGCGTTTGGAGCGAAACAAGGGCAGGCTGCGATATCACTCACGGAAACCTGTTGCTTCCGCGCTGCCTGTCCAACCTTGCACCGAGCGAACCGCCAGTCATCCCCCCTATATCCCACGGTGAAATATTACGGAGACGAACATGCTTTCGGTTCTCGGCCTGCGCGTCCGGCTACCACGCCGGTGGTGGTGATGGTGCACAATGAAAAAAATATCAGTCAAACAAGAAATATTTCTACGACACCACGGCGACGCATAACGCACGGAAAATCAAGCGGTTTAGGCAGTTTGTGGGAAGATGTGGACTGTGCAAAGAGGAAAATTTCAGGCGGTGAGATGTTGACAACGAAGGAAAGGTACAGTATGGTGATTTTACTTAAGAATAGTGGGGCGCCCGACAGAAGTCCGATTGAGGCCGGGGCGCAATGCGTACTCCGGCTTTGTTTCGGATTAGGGACAATTTGTGCGCCTAGGTGGCCGGTACTCGTAAGAGCCGGAAAGATAGCCTTGCTATTCTTAAGCCCACCTAGTACCCTGTCAGCCCTTAATTACCGGATAGAGGCGTTTCAATTTAACCCGAGCGTCGGAGGTTGTGAAGTGCCAGTCTACTCCCTTGCCCGAATCGTTGCGCCCGGCGTTCCACG
>JAHJRE010000308.1 GCA_018831055.1 Bacteroidota bacterium | reverse complement strand
TTACGATTACAAAATTAATTATGAATACAGTCCGAATTCATTTCGCTCAAGAATCACGAGTATTCAAGAATGCAATGGTAATGGTGTTTGCTTCAAACCCACGACGTTTCAATGGCAAACGAATGAGGAGGGGTGGGAGGAGAACAAAAACTATATTCCTCCTCAACCTATTACATGGAAAGGAAAATTGCAGGGATTTTATTTGGTTGATTTAAATGGAAATGGTTTATCAGATATTATTCAAAATGATGCTAACCCTTCCCATATGTCTGCGTGGATTAACAACGGAACGACTTGGGTGGAAGATAAATCATATATGCCACCTGCGCCAACGACTTATAACGGTAAAGAACAGGGTTTTAGTTTAGTTGATTTAAATGGAGATGGTTTATTAGATATTATTCAAAATGATCTTAATCCTTCCCATATGTCGGCGTGGATAAATAACGGCAAAACCTGGATAGAAGATAAGTCTTATTTGCCGCCAAATCCAATAACATATAACGGTTATCAACAAGGTTTTCAGTTGGTTGATTTAAATGGAGATGGTTTATTGGATATTATTCAAAATGATGGGAGAGCTGTTCAGTCTGCATGGCTTAATAATGGAACAACTTGGATTGAAAATATATCGTATCAACCACCAAAGCCAATTAATAAGTTAGGTAAGGATACAGGATTTCGTTTGGTTGATCTGAATGGAGATGGATTATTAGATATTATTCAAAATGATAATGATGGAGTTAGATCAGCATGGATTAATAATGGGACGACGTGGGTAGAAAAAAAATCTTTTACACCAAAAGAACCAATTACTTGGGATGGCCAATTGCAAGGGTTCCAGTTGATTGATTTAAATGGGGATGGTTTAGAAGACATTATCCAAAATGATGGAAATCCATTACATATGTCTGCATGGATAAATAATGGAGTTACTTGGATTGAAGATAAATCTTATATGCCTCCAGCTCCAATAACTTATAATGGAGAAGAGCAAGGTTTTAAGTTGGTTGATCTGAATGGAGATGGATTATTAGATATTATTCAAAATGATGGAAATCCATTACATATGTCTGCATGGATAAATAATGGCACAACTTGGGTTGAACATAAGTTGTATATGCCTCCTGAGCGGATAACATATAATGGTCAGGATCAAGGATTTCGTTTAGTTGACCTGAATGGTAATGGTATCTCGGATATTATTTTCAAAAATGTTGAAGACAAACCCGACGCCTGGCTCAACAAAGCCAAAAAGCTTCCCGACTATTTAATCGGTGTAACAGATGGACTTGGCGAAAAAACTTCCATTGATTATGAACCACTTTCTGGTACTTACGTCAAAGTGTACGATCAAGAAAAGAATGCTGATGGCACCTTAGATTCACAATATCCGAATCCGCAATTTGATGGCCCGATGTATGTGGTGTATCAAACCGCCAGTGATACCGGATTAAATGATCCGCAAACAAAATTAAAATATCAATCCGGAAATGGTCAAGTCAAAACATTTCCACAAAGTCCGTATTCAACACTTGCCAAAAATGATGATGGCTCACAACACATCACGACGTATCATTATGTGGGTTCGCGTATGAATAAATTAGGAGAGGGCTTTTTAGGATTTCACAAAGTCCAAACGACGGATAATACCACGGGAATTACAACCACGGTGACGTATAGCCAAGATCCCTCTCAACATACTATTTCTCAACCATTATCAACGATTACGCAACAAGCGAATGGCAATCTTTTAAGTGATACTGAAAATACGTGGGATTTAAAAACTTTTGGCGATGGTTCAGTAAATAACACCTATTATTTACCGTACACGAAGCAGAATGTTAAAAAAACGTATGACTTAAATAATCATTTATTAAGTACGGTGACTACGGATACTACGATGGATGATTATGCGAATCCAACCGAAATGAAAGTGACAACACAAGACAATACTGGAAATTATGTTGTCGATACAAAAAACACTTATACAAATAATACCGACAAATGGTTTATCGGCGAATTAACGGATACTACAGTGACACGTTCTGCGCCTAATACACCCGATATTTCAAGAAATTCGCATTTTGATTACGATGCAAATACGGGCATGTTAATGAAAACAGTCGTGGAACCAAACGATTCCAATTTTACCGTGAATACACAATACACAAGAGATCAGTTCGGCAATATCACCAGCAC
>JAHJRE010000307.1 GCA_018831055.1 Bacteroidota bacterium | reverse complement strand
ACTCTCTGCTATACTCAAGTACTATACACCAAACATATATTAATTATGGATAGTATTTATAGATATCTTTTCTGTGTATCAGCCTTTCAAAGGTTAGAATATTATCCTCAAATTTCAGTCCTGCCCGGTATTGGCCTAATCTAATTCTGTAGTAATGTGAATGGCCTTTTAGCTTTTTTAAGCCTGGTACATCTTTTAATGATTTGAACTCCAGTGACTCTTCAAAAACAAAACGCTCAATCTTGATCTTATCTCTTTGCTGAATAGAGGATAGTTCTTTGAGAAATTTTTTGTTTATCCGAATCTCCATTATGGGAAATCAAAGATTATCGTAATACTCTTTGGATTCGTTCAGTGACAATGAATCACCGGGGTCATTTTCTTCGATCAACTTAGCCAGTGCATGATCTTCCAAAGCTTGTTCGATTTTCTCAAATGTTCGGATATCAATTTGAACAGCTATAGGCCGTTTGTTTTCATCTGTAACGTATGTTTTCTTTATGTCGAGCATGTGGTTGTTTTCTCTAAAGGTACGGATTTATGTGATTTGTTTGTTGTTTCTTGTTTAGGGTTTAGGGGTTTAGGGTTTAGAAGTTTAGGGTTTAGAAGTTTAGGGTCACTATCTGTAAACTGATATTGTAATTGCACAAGTCCCTGCATGATTCTTCACTTATGGTGCTGCTGTCGGATAGGACGGCGTATGCGTTTAGTTGTAGTCGGTTATTTTTCCAGCACTTCCCAGTGGCCGCCTTTTGCGGGGCCGATGCGTTTGAGGAGGCCAAGCGCTTTCAGTTTTGCGATGTTCTCTTTGATTTTCCTTTGCGATAATCCAACTTTTTCAGCTAAATCCCTTGTTGATATTCCAGACTGTTCAATAATGTATTGCAGAATTAATCTCTGGTTATCGGTGACTCTATCGGTGACTCTATCGGTGACTTTATCGGTGACCTTACTGGTGCCATTTTCGTTGGAGTGTAAGGTAATACATGAACTTATCTTCATCGAAGTCTTTCCAATCGAAGTTGCTGCAAATTTGCTCATCGAACCTGACTTTTCCTGATTTAATGGCAAGTGAAAGGATCTCATTCCTTGTCATTTTTTGGGAATTTGCTCCCATTCGCATATAAAAACCTGTTGAACAGGAATAAGGCTTGTTTTTACCTTCAGGAATTTCAATTACCAATAAAGAATCCATTTCTGTAAGATCAATTAAAATTGAAGGATCACAATTATGAGCAATGTCCTGAATTTGAGATTTAAGCTTGTTATTAATTCCAATGCCCTTTAAAATACCAGTATCCGAAATTCCTAGATATATTGTACCACCAGAAGCATTTGCAAATGCCACAATCTCCTTTTGTATGCTTTTATCGAATGATTCTTTAAATTCGATATACTGCCCTTCACCTAATTCAAGCAGCTTGTCAATGCTTTTTGTGGAGTTGGTTGGCATTATTTATTTCTGATAAATGGTCAAGCGTTGAAGATTAAGATTAGGGTTCAGGTTGCAGGGTTTAGGATTTAGAGTTTAGGAGTTTAGAGTTTAGGGGTTTAGGGGTGCTATTTGCCATTGTTGGTTCTTTTTTGCTTTTTAATTCTATCGGCTGGCGGCAATTCGACTGACGACTCACGATTCATGAATGTGGTAGAGGCGAAGTCGAAGCAACCACAGATTATGCAGATTTACAAAGATTTTTTAAACACAGATTTTTTTTAAACACAGATTACACGGATTTACACAGATTTATTATTACACAGATTTACCGGCTTCGCTGGCAGTTGGTGCACTTAGTCGAATCCCGAGCGTAGCCAAAGAACTTTCTGCTACCGTAACTTCAAAAATCACTATTCGTTAATCGTTGATCGTCAATCAACTGGGGTTGCAGGGTTCAGATTGCAGGGTTTAGGGTTTAGAGTTTAGGGGTTTAGGGGTGCTATTTGCCATTTTTGGTTCTTTTTTGCTTTTTAATTCTATCGGCTAGCGCCAATCCGACTCACAACTCACTTCTCACCTCTCATCTCTCACCTCTCACCGCTCACCGCTCATGCTGCTGTATGATGTGTTGTAAAAATATGCCTGATCTTT
>JAHJRE010000306.1 GCA_018831055.1 Bacteroidota bacterium | reverse complement strand
TACTTCTACAAGTGCCTCGACCGTGGAAACGTTGAAGGTCCCTTGGTACTCGGTCTGGAACCTGCGCGTCAGACGGTTGACGGCTACAGCGTCTCCCTTCAGAGTCGGAAAACGCGCAGGTCGGAGAGTTTTTACGCGATCTCGATCGATCCTCCGCTTGAACCTGGGAAGTCTGTCGCTTTCCAGTTTACGCGCAATTCGTCTAACGGAGTGATGGCCTATACCAAGGAGGAACTGCTGTCGCGCAAGGACGTAAACGAGCGGATGGTGGTCAATATCTCATATCCATCCGACTCTCTGGACATGCAGTTTACCTTCCCGCCTGGCTATATCCCCATTCACTACGGCCACGACGTGTGGTACGGTGACGGCATGGTTCGCCATGAGGACGAGTATGCTCGCATCACCAGAGTAAAGGGTTTCAACCGCACCAAAGACGGTGAAGACAACTGCTGCTGCCTGAGCTTGAGGCTCAAGTACCCGTTGCTTGGTCTGAAATATGTCATTTGGTGGGTTCCCCCCGACGCAGCGACTCTGTTGCCGGTTTAGAGTTCACAATGATACCAAGCCGTCATCATCTTCCGATAGAACTTATCGCCTCACCAAACTCCGAAGCAATTTAAGATTCTCGATGTCCTCTTTGAGGTCATCGCCCTTGGGCGTTTCGAGAATCTTGGGGACATCCTTGAGTTTCTTGTCGTTGACGATGTTTCGAAACGCCTCAATCCCGATCATTCCCTGCCCGATATGCTCGTGGCGGTCGCGCTTGGAGCCGAACTCCTTCTTGCTGTCGTTCATGTGAATGATCCTGAGGCGGTCGAGCCCGATCGTGCTGTCGAATGACTTCATCGTCTTTTTGTATTCAGCCGGGTCGGACAAATGATAGCCGGCGGCAAAGACGTGGCAGGTGTCGAGACAGACGCCGACCTGGGTCTTGTTGTCGACAAGATCGATCATCTGCGCGAGTTGTTCGAAAGTATAGCCGAGATTGCTCCCCTGGCCGGCGGTAGTCTCGAAAAGCAGGGTAACGGTGTTGTCGGGGAGTTCGTCGAAAAGGCGGTTGACGTTTTCGCCGATTTTTTGGATGCCGACTTCCTCGCCGGAGCCGACATGGGAGCCGGGATGGAAGACGAGGTTGGGGATTTTCAGCGTGTTGCAGCGTTCCATTTCCACTTTGAGGGCGTCGCACGACTTCCGGCCGAGATCGGGGTCGGGCGAGGCGATATTGATCAGGTAGGAGGTGTGAGAGACCGAGACCGTGACGCCGGTGGATTTTATCATATCGAAGAACTTGGTGATTTCATCGTCTGCGAGCGGCTTGGCGCGCCATTGGTTGCTGGACTTATTAAACATCTGGATAGTGTCGCAGGTGGCCTGTTGGCCGCGTTCGATGGCGTTAAAGACGCCGCCGGCGATGGATTCGTGGGCGCCAAAGAGCATAAGTCCTCGTGTGGGCTGATGGTTTTGTGCTTCTATTATGCTGTATGATAAATGGTTAGGTGGAAGAAAGCAAATGGGAATTGTCTCTTTTGGCCATGTAGGAGATCGGAAGGCGGGGCAGGTGGACAAGGCGAGACGGGTGACTAGATAAGGCTATTTTTCTTTATTTTTCGCGAAATTTTTGAACTTCCACTGCCACTTTTTGACAGGTAGTTAAAGTATCTTACCCTCTGATCGTCGACCCTTTGCGTTCCGCGTTTAGGTCGACTTGATCCCCGGGATGGGGGATTATCACGAGCGGGACCAATGGTCCCGCTCATTTTTTTTGAAAATTAGCAAAATTTCTTGATTTGTACTGCCATGAATTGACAGGCAGAGTTTGTAACTTGCCGGTGCGTTGAAAGACCAACCCTACCACGACGCAAACCCGATTCCTGTTAACGGGTGTCAGGCGGGCAGGGCCCTCGCGGCCCTGCCCATTATTTCTGGCCACTAACACACCAAATAGTCAGATGCGGCGACATCGGTGGCCGATAGCCGGCAAACGTTTAAAGGTCGGTGGACGGCGGCCGATAGCTTTCAAGCAACCATTCTTCGTAGATGTCGAAAGTGCCGAGTGGATCACTGCTGTAATCGGTGGCAGTGAGGCCGATCGCGGAGATTGTTCGCTTAACCAGCCCGATCGGGGCGATGTAGTCGGTGACGACAAGGTTGGGGTAGAAGAACACAATGTCCGGATCGTCTGAGCCCGTGCCGCCCTGGCCCCCCGGGCCGGGGCCAAGCGTAGAATTCGGCTTGGCGGTTGTTATCAGAATGTAATATCGCCAGGTGATTTCGTAGGCGCCGAAGGCGCCGGCTGGTGTGACGACTTCGACCGAATCGGTCACTTCCTTCTTGATCATGAATCCCGCGTCGGTTAGGACCGTCCACATTTTGCCGATCGCCAGCGGATAGTCCAGCACTTGTCGCGGTGGATCGACTATGGTTTCGGGGCCGATCTGGAGTGATGCCGGCGAAAAATACGTCCGCGCCGCATCGCATACCTGCCCGATCGACCAGAAGCGGCGCCCGAAAAGTTCCAGCGTGATATC
>JAHJRE010000305.1 GCA_018831055.1 Bacteroidota bacterium | reverse complement strand
GATAGCGCCGAACTTGCAGCCGCGGGTCTGGGCGGCATCTGCACCTCCGGCAAGGCGTTCAAGCTCGACAATACGTTCGGTGGCGCAACGACAGCTTATATCCCTGTGTCTGGCGTCACTGGCAACACGAACCCGCACACCATGAGCGTCTATATGCGCTCCACGAGTTCGGCCCGCATGGTGCTTTCCTCTTCCGGCGGCACGAACTGGGGGACCTCCGCCGTCTACGCGCGGCGGAGCGCGACCGTCACCCCGGCGAACTCGTCGCAACAACTCGTGATCGAGGCCGCTCCGGGCGTGATCGTCTGGTTCGTCCTCAACCAGCTTGAGGAAGCGACCTTCTCATCTTCGCCGATCGTCACGGAAGGAGGAACCGGCACGGTCCGCGCCGCAGACATCATCTCCATGATTGAACCCGGCGGACTTTCGGGCGGCTTCGAACTTCGATGCGACGTTGACCTGGAAAGATTGTCGGACCCGGTCGATCGTTGCATTGCGGCTCTCGGCGAAGGGGCGATTGACAACGCCCATTTGCTCTTTGTCGGTCCGGACAATCGACTGATCTACGAAATGCGCCAGGGTGGCGTGTTGCGCCTGACTCTTGCGACGGACCCTATCGTCTCTACGGGTGTCAAGGCGGTGAGGCTGAAGAGCAAGGACGGAGATTATGCGCTCGAAACAGCGGGCCTCGCGGCGGCGAGCGACAATGGAACCTATGCGCGTCCGAACATCACAACCGGGCTTTGGGGCTCACGTTTCGACGGCAGCAAATATCTGAATTTGTATATGAAAAAGGCTTTTGTCGCGGCCGCGTGACTATTGAGTCGAAGTAGGCAGACAAAGCGGAAGATGCACCCCTCCTCGTCGATGTTGAGTTTCTTGTTTATAAATATCGACAATGCGCTATAGCTGACTCCGTCGTTGCCAGGCACCGATATCGCTCGACGAATTCAGGCGGATCAAAAAGGGGGATGCCGAACATGCTAATCCAGACGTTGGCGAAAATTGCTCGACCTCTTTCCGGCAAAACGACCCTGCGGTCGAGTCGGCTGGCCGGGTGGCTTGTACGTCTAGCCGACTTCCCGGTGAAAGCATATCTCGCGGGTATCGGTTTTGGGGTCTACGTCAGCATGAGCAAGAACTCGCGGATGTTGATCCGTGACGATTTTGAAGGCGATGAACGGAGAAGGTTTGCAGCCCTCATACGCAAGCTTCAGCCCAAAATCTTCTTCGATATCGGCGCGAACTTCGGTCTCTATAGCTGGATAGTCAAATCTGTTTGTCCTGATTGCGTGGTCGTCTGCCTGGAGCCCGATGCTTCGAATATCAGGTTGATGAGAAAGACAATTGAGGAAAACGCGATCGACAAGATTTTTGTCGTGCAAAAAGCTGTTGCCGGATCGGAAGGGCGGATGGCTTTCTTTTCCGACGAGCTGACGGGCGGGACCGGCTCGCTCGAAAGTCCCGAAGCGAGAGAAAGTTTTGTGCAGCGGCAATTCGGCCGGATGCCAAAAGCGGTCGAAGTGGAAACGACGACCGTTGACAGTCTGGTTTCTCGTTTTGGTGAACCCGATCTCATGAAAATTGATGTGGAGGGGGCGGAGCTGTCTGTTCTCCAGGGGGCGGCGGGTTTGTTTGAGCGCCGTGCACCTATCGTCTTTCTAGAGACGGCGCAGGATAACAAGCCAGTCGTAGGTGAGAGGCTTCAATCCTTCTACAGGTTTTTCAAGATGAGTGACTGGAGGGAAACGGAAGGACCGTCATTCAACAGTCTTCTTCTGCCGCGACGGCTTGAACCGGATTATCTCGCGGACATCGAAGCCTGAGCGTCGAGTGTGAGTATTTCGTCGTCCGATTTTTGTTTTGAAGTGAGCGGGGTGGGGTCCGCCGACATTTGATTTTGAAGTGAGCGAGGTGGGGTCGAGGCACGCGGCACCATCTCACCTCCGCCGAAGCGGGGGGCCAGGGTGCTACCAACACCCGAAGCCGCGAGCTGACACTCGCATGACCTGGACCGGCCGGACCTTCGGCCATCCCCGCACCCGTGCCACGGGCGGGGCGATCATGCGCGAGTGACAACGTGGAGTCGATACGCTGCGGAAATACCCGGTGCCGCGCCCTCTTGTTCAAGGCGGCGGACAACGCTATAGCTGACCTCATCGAGATCAAGTGCCGCCGATGCGGCACGATCAATTCCCTGAGGCCAGCACCGAGCCCTTCACCCGAGCGACATGAGCGCCGGACATGAGGCTCGCACTTTGTGGCTCTACATTCCTCACGACTTTCTGCCCCGCTCTGCGGGATTGCGCTGTGCGCCGGATATGGCGGCCTGGAGCTCGGCCTCCATATCGCGGAACCCCGATATCGCACTGTTTGTTTCGTCGAGCGGGAAGCCCACGCTGCGGCCGCTCTCGTCACCCGTATGGAAGACGAAGCCGTGGATCGCGCGCCTGTCTGGGACGATGTTAAGTCCTTCGACGGCCGCCCTTGGCGCGGCCGCGTTCATATCCTCACTGCCGGCTATCCCTGCCAGCCCTTCTCGTCGTCGGGCCGCCGCCGGGGCACGAAAGACCCGCGCCACCTCTGGCCGGATGTCGCCCGCATCGTCGGCGAAGCCGAGCCAGAATGGGTGTTCCTCGAAAACGTTCTCGGGCACCTCGATCTGGGATTTTCCGAAGTCGGACG
>JAHJRE010000304.1 GCA_018831055.1 Bacteroidota bacterium | reverse complement strand
TGATTATTTTCCGGAGATCTATTACGGACGCTTTTCCGCCCAGGATGCCGCCGACCTGCAGCCGCAAATCGATAAGACCCTGCAATACGAGCAATATACCATGCCCGATCCTTCCTACCTGAATGAGGTAGTTATGGTTGCCGGTATGGATAGCGGCCATGGGTACGACTGGGGCAACGGCCAGATCAACTATGGCACGGAAAACTATTTCAACGCTGCACACGGTCTCACATCGCATACTTACCTCTACCCTGAGTCTGGCAGCCATTCGGCCGATATCATACAAAACGTGAGCGATGGCGTATCCTATGGGAACTATACCGCACATTGCAGCCAGAGCGGATGGGGCGACCCTTCCTTTACCACGGGTGATATTCCCGGATTGCAAAACCAGGATGAATATTGCCTTCTGGTGGGAAACTGCTGCCTCTCCAGCGCATATGATGCCAATGAGTGTTTTGCCGAGGCTATCGTCAGAGCGGAAAACAAAGGTGCAGTTGGCTATATCGGTGGCTCTAACAGTACTTACTGGGATCCCGATTACTATTGGGGTGTGGGCGTTGGCCCTATCACCCAGGATCCGCCTTCCTATGAGGAAACCACGCTCGGAGCCTACGACCGTACCTTCCACGATCATATGGAGCCTTTTGAAGACTGGTATACCACCCAGGATCAGATGATCTTTGCAGGAAACCTCGCTGTTACCCAGGGTGACCCGGGCTCAGCCCAGTATTACTGGGAGATATACTGCCTCATGGGTGATCCTTCCCTTATGATCTATTATTCGGTACCTCCGGTCATCACTGTTTCCTATGATCCCCTTATGCCCCTGGGAGCTACATCATTTACAGTCAATACGGAACCTTATGCCTATGTGGCTATTTCCATGAATAACGTGCTTTATGGAGCCGTGCTTGCAGATGCTGCAGGAACAGCCATTGTCCCCCTCAACCCCATACAACAGCCCGGTACCGCCGATGTGGTGGTTACCAAACAGAATGGTCAACCGTATATCGGAACCGTTATCGTTAATAATCCTGCAGGACCTTTTGTATCCCTCGATGAATATACGGTGAAAGATCAGAATGGAAACGGCAACGGACAAGCCGACTACGGAGAAAGCATTGTGCTGGATGTGCAACTGGAAAACCTCGGTATGAGCGATGCGGAAAATGTATCTGCCGTTTTATCAAGCGATGATACCTTTGTCACCATCACCGATGATCAGCAGGACTACGGCACCATTGCCGCCCAGTCAACTTCAATGCAATACGATGCCTTTGCTTTCGATATCTCCGATGCTATCCCCGATCAGCACCCGCTTTCCTTTGACCTTATCATGCAGGATAATGCAAAGGAAACCTGGAACTCCAGTTTTACCATCCTGGTAAATGCCCCAGACCTTGTTGCTTCTGCTGTAATTGTTGATGATGTGGCTAACGGGAATGGCAACGGACGCCTGGATCCCGGTGAAGAGGCCGATATCATCGTAACTGTCGGTAACGAAGGTCACAGTGATGCCCTTGATGCGCTTGCGTCCCTTTCTACCCCTTCTTCCTGGATAACCCTGGTTAACAATACCGTAAGTTTTGATACCCTCTTTCAGGGAGATGAAGCGTTTGCAGTGTTTACAGTGACTGTTGATGAAGATTCACCGGCAGGAACTTCCGCTGCTTTTTCTTTCGATCTAACAGCAGGCAACTATGGCTGTGAAAAAGAATTCTTCCTGGTGATTGGACAAATACCCGTTCTGGTGATCGACTTCGACGGTAATCATAACTCCGCTCCTGCAATGATGACCTGCTTCGATAATCTTGAAGTCGGCGCAGAACTCGTAACTTCCATGCCCGCAGATCTTAACCTATATGCTTCGGTGTTCGTCTGCCTGGGAGTTTATTCCGAAAACCATGTTTTATCGGAAAATGAAGGTCAGGCTTTGTTTGATTACCTCGAAAACGGAGGAAGACTCTACATGGAAGGCGGGGATACATGGTATTATGATGATATTACTCCTGTGCACCCTTTATTCGGTATTCAGGGCACAGAGGATGGCGATGGAGACCTGGGAACTATCCTGGGACAGGATGGAACTTTTACGGCAGAGATGACCTTTGCATATTCCGGCGATAACAACTGGATAGACCACCTGGCGCCCATTTCGCCGGCATTTGTTATCTTCGAAAATGTATCTCCTCAATACAACTGTGCCATTGCCAACGACGTTGAACAAAACTACAAAACCATAGGTTCTTCCTTCGAATTCGGAGGATTGGATGACGGAACCACTACAAAAGACGAACTGATGATACAATACCTGGAATTCTTTGGGATCCAGGGTATCTGGACCTCCACGGGCGATGAACCGGCCTTGGCTAATGATATTCAACTTTACCCCAATCCTGCCAGCGATCAGGTTTATATTGGCCTGAACAGGTCAAACCGTTCTGAATTGTCGGTGGTCCTTACCAATGCCTTCGGCCAGGAAGTCATGACCATCCTGGAAAAACAACCGGTTGAAGGGAAAATAAGGTTTTCTGCTGATGTATCCGGGCTGGCCGCAGGTGTGTATTATTGCATCATACGCTCGGATAATGCACAGGAGATCAAAAAGCTTATCATAACAAAGTAATAATCTGCTTAAAACACTCATTATGAAGAATAGTCTGATTGCCATTTTATTAGTGTTATCATTCATCTCTTTGCAGGCTGGAAACGGATTTGATGTAAAATTCTCCGAGCCGCAATCCGGTACTTTCATCCTGGATTTCAACCTCGGTGATTACCGGCTGGATGAGATGGTTGCCAACAACATAACTTTTACGGATATCCTTTTTGAGGGCAGTATCCGTACACGGGATAAGGGATTTGCTTCGTTGCCATACCTGAGCGCTGCCGTCCGACTGCCGGATGACCGCAATATGACGCTCAGCGTGTCCCTGTCCGAATTCACTGACATACAACTTGATTATCCGCTGCTTCCTTCCCGCGGTATTATTTACCGCGATCAGGACCCTTCAGCCATTCCCTATGAAATCAGTCCTGAGGCCCTTCGTGACGAATGGTACCCGGCTTCTCTGGCTGAACAGACCCATCCATACATTGTCAGGGATGTGCGTGGTTCCAGCGTTTATGTGTATCCTTTCCGGTACAATGCCGTTCAGAATGTGCTGAGGGTGTATACCCGTTTGCAGGTTACCTTGCTTGAAGACAATACTCCCGTTGTTAATCCTTTAAACAGGACAAGCAATACTATAATCAGGGAGATGGACGGTGTATACCGCTCGGTTTTCATCAACTATGACAACGGTAATCGCGATGACCTTACTGTTGGCGAGGTTGGCGATATCCTGGTGATATGTACTGCCCGGGATGAAGCAGCCATTGAACCCTATATACAATGGAAAAAGGAAAAGGGCTATAACGTGTCCAAGGAAGTGGTTGCTACCGGCACCAATGTCAATAATCTCATACAGCAAAAGTATGACGAAAACAATAACCTCCTGTATGTTCAGCTTGTCGGCGACTGGCCGGATATAAAATCCAACACCCTGGGCTACGGTTCTCCCATGGATCCGCAACTGGGTTGTGTGGCTGGAACAGATGAGTATGCCGATATCTGTATCGGCAGGTTGTCGTCAAATAATGCCGGACATGTGACCACCCAGGTCAATAAGATCATTGGCTTTGAAAAGACTCCCGACATGGGGGAGACGTGGTACTCGGTGGCTACCGGTATTGCCTCAAACCAGGGACCCGGTGATGACAATGAACTGGATTATGAACATTGTGACGTTATTTTCGACGATAAACTGGATCCCTTCACATACGATACTTACAATGCAATTTATGACCCCTCCGCCAGCATCTCCATGGTGAATAATGCCGTTAACGGTGGAACCAGCGTGATCAACTACACAGGTCATGGTTCTTCTTCGGGTTGGGGTTCTTCAGGATTCAGTATCAGCAACGTGAACAACCTCAGTAACGGTACAAAGCTGCCTTTCATCGTTGCAGTAGCCTGTAATAATGGGGATTTCCACCAGACCAGCGGCGATTGTTTCGCCGAAGCCTGGCTGAAAAAGGATAACGGAGGTGCAGTGATGTTCCTGGGTGCATCCATCAGTCAACCCTGGGATCCGCCTATGAGAGGACAGGATTATTTTATGGATGTCATGATCGGTGGCTACGATTATTCGGCACATCCCGGGCAAAGCGGGATCAACACCTCCGAACAGCGCACAACCATCGGTTCCATGGTATTCAACGGTCTTACGCTGATGTGTACCGAATCGGGTGGTGCCGACGACTGGGAGACCGCCAAGACATGGAACATCTTTGGCGATCCTTCCCTGCAGGTCAGAACGGCCGAGCCTATGGATATCGTTACATCCAATAATGTGCTCATTGGCGGGATTCCCTTTGTTACCATCATCAGCGCCGATGGCAACCCGGTTGAAAACGCCATGGTGGCCATCAGCCAGGGAGATAGTTATTTCCGCGGTTTTACCGATGCCTCCGGGTTGGTTAGCATAACACATTCTTTCACCCCGGGTAATGCTTTGCTCGTGGTAACAGGATTTAACACAGCTACCATCTACCAAACTATTGATGTGATCCCGGCTTCCGGTGCTTACATTGTTTATGCATACCATGAGGTTAATGATCAGGCAGGAAACGGCAACGGCGTGATCGATTACGGTGAAACCGTAAAGTTGTCCGTTGCGCTTACCAATATCGGCTCTGATGATGCCTCTGCCGTGGCAGCAAGCCTTTCTACCGGTGATGCTTATGTTTCTCTGCTGGATTTCCAGGAAAACTACGGGAATATCCCTGCAGGAGATACTGTTTATATTGAAGACGCTTTTGAGATCACCGTGGCAGGGGATGTCCCTGATATGCACGGTATCCTTTTCGATATTGTGGCCGAAGGGGAGCAAACGTGGACCAGCAATTTCCATGAAATCGCCCATGCACCGGAATTGATCATGTCTGCCTATGTGGTTG
>JAHJRE010000303.1 GCA_018831055.1 Bacteroidota bacterium | reverse complement strand
TCAACGTCAAGCTCCCTTAGGGTAAGAGCCATTTCAAGAACCTGCCTGTCCGTCTCGCCAAGCCCGAAAATTCCGCCCGCACAGATTGCAAGACCCGCCGCCTTGGCCAGTCTCAATGTTTCCACGCGCTCCGAAAAGCTGTGTGTGGTGCAGATTTTGTCAAAATGGCTTTCCGCGGTCTCAAGGTTGTGATGATACCGGCTCATGCCGGAAGCCTTTAGAATGGCGAAGTCTTGGGCATCCAGAATTCCAAGGCTGGCGCAGAGCCCCGGCTTGCCGGTTTTCATTTCCGAAAAGGTGTCGGCAACCTTTTTGACCTCGCTTTTGGGAAGCCTCCTGCCGCTTGTCACCACCGAGTAACGGTTTATGCCGGCTTTTTGCGCGTAGGATGCCCCATTTTTGATGGAACCTTTGTCCATGAGGCCGTAGCGGGAAATGTCGGAGGACGCGTGCGCCGACTGGGAGCAGAAGGCGCAGTCCTCGGAGCAGTTTCCGCTCTTGGCGTTTACAATGGTGCAAAGGTGTGCGCTTTTGCCGAAATATCGCTCCCTTATGATGTCGGCCCCGGCCGCAAGGCGCAGGGCCCCGCTTTCGGGCGTATCGGCCAGTTCCGTCAGATCTGCGGTATCAGGCGTTTTTCCGTCCGCGATAAGGTGTGCGAGCTCGAAAATTTTTTTGGAGTCCATCGGATGATCCTTGAATGTAATAGGGCAGGGGGTTTAAAAGCCTGCCTAAAAACGCGAAACTGCTTTGTTGCGCTTAAGAAACGTCAAATTCTTCCGTAAAAAGCCGTTTGAGAGAGGAAAAATCCGCGTCTTTAACAGGCGGAATCTGGGCAAGCACCCGCGCCTTGCCGTAATGCTCTATGGCTTTCTTATTTTCCGGGTTGACCGGCCCGTTCATAACCACACCTAAAATTTCTATTCCCCTGCGCCTTAATTCAAAAATGGACAAAAGGCAGTGATTGATGGTGCCAAGGCCGCTCCGGGCCACGAGAAGGGCCGGAAGATCAAGCTTTACGATCAGGTCCGCCACAAGCTCTTGGGCGTTAAGCGGAACCAGGATTCCGCCTGCTCCCTCCACGATGAGATGCCCGTTTTCGGGAACCGGGGGCAGGGTGAAATCTTCCAGGCATATGGATGCGTTTTCCATGGATGCCGCAAGATGGGGCGAGAGCGGGGCTTTCAGCTTTACGGCTTCCGGATAAAAGCGTTCAGGCGCAAGAGTTGTGGCGGCCCTTATCCAGCCGGTGTCGGTTCCCTCGCAGGTTCCGCTCTGGACCGGCTTCCAGTAGCGGGCGTTTAGAAGGCCGCACATAAGGACTGCGGAAACGAAGGTCTTGCCCACTCCGGTGTCCGTGCCTGTTACGAAAAGGGCAGGCGGGAATTTCATGGCCGCTTCCAGGATGCGAAAACCGACACGAGATTTTCAACCATTTGGCGGGTGTGGAGGGCGCAAAGGGAAAGCCTTATACGGCTTTTGCCCTTTTCCACCGTGGGCGGGCGAATGGCCACGGCCAGGATGCCGTTTTCGGAAAGATGGGTTGAAAGGCTTAAGGTTTCCGCCTCGTCGCCGATTATCACCGGCACTATCTGGCTTTGGGAAGGCCCGGTGGAAAAGCCCAGGCTGCTTAGCGACTCCCTCAAAAATCGGGCGTTTTCCGCGAGATTTTTCCGCTCCTCTTCCATTCGGGGGACGATGTCCAGGGCCGCGTCAACTGCGCCGATCACCGAAGGCGGAAGGGCGGTTGAATAGATGAAGCCGCCGCAGCGGTTCACCAGATAATGGTACATCCTCTCCGAGCAGGCCGCGTAAGCTCCGAAGGAGCCAAGGGCCTTGCCGAAGGTGCCCATCACGAGGTCCACCGAAAGCCCGTGGCAAAGGCCCGCGCCATTTTCGCCGAAAACGCCGGTGGCGTGGGCCTCGTCCACCATCAAAAGCGCGTCGTGCCTAAGGGCCAGCTCGGAAATGGCCTTTATGTCGCTTTTGTCGCCGTCCAT
>JAHJRE010000302.1 GCA_018831055.1 Bacteroidota bacterium | reverse complement strand
GGCCATTTCATCACGTGAATAGAGGTACGAAATTCACGAGTAGTAATGCAAGCACGATGAACGAGAGCGCGCGAGCCACGCGTCTAGATGTTCGTTTGGAGCTCGCCGCCTCGACCACACCTTGGAAGAGGTAACCTCCATCCAGCGGCATTATCGGCAAGAGCTGAAACAACCCTATGCCAAGGTTGAGGACGAATATCCACTTCAGGGCATCTATCAACCACCATGGGGCCAGCGAGTCGTAGAGGTACGGGTGGAATACTGGTTGACCGGTTAGCTCTAAAACCATCACCCCCATCCCAGTTAGTGGGTTAATAAAGTTGGAACGAGGAATCGCCGAAGCTGGCCAGATGCCGAGGTCGCCCTCGTTTTCCGAACGATAGTTATCCGTGACAACCGTGAGAATTCCATTTTCAGTCAAAATACTAACATTTTCTCCTGGGTTAACATTTTCAATAAAATCGTAATAATCGCCCCAACTTTCGAGCGGTACATTGTCGAGGCCCAGTATGTGCATACCTGGGGTCAAGAAGTTTTCTGAAGGACCATTTTCTCTCACACCCCAAACGTACACGCCAGGTTTAGGAGTAAGAAGAAGAAGGATGATTCCAAGGCAGAGGAATGCGAACAACACATTCGCGAACGAACCCACTCCAAAGATCCGCAAACGTTTGAACACGGGTGCGCCTTTTAGTTTTTTCTCATCAGGCTCAACAAAGGCTCCCGGAATGACAACCAGAAATAAGCCACCCATGGATTTTATCGGGATGCCCTGAGCCCGCGTCACGAAACCATGGGCGAACTCGTGGACGAGAAGGAGACTTGCGATTGCTATCAACCACCAGTGTATAGTTAGACCAGGGATCAGGCCCGGTAGTGCAAATCTCACACCTGGTAGTGAGACTTCTGGTCTACTTAATACAAGAAAAGCGTTTAGGCAAAGACCGAACAGCATAAAGATCATAAGAGCTACCCCAATTACTGCTGCCACCGTCCCAAACGCGAGCCAACCTCGTCTACAAGTTCCCCCAACGCGATCGATGAACCGCAGCCCCCGCTTGGTGCGCCACATCAGCACGCCGGGAGTAATCGTGAAACCGCGCTTTTCGAGGTGATATCGGCGGTTTGCTAGGACCAGGAACAACCAGAACAAGGCGAGCAGAGCGAGAGCGATTAATATCCATTCAAGCATTTGGAGCACCGTAGTCAATACCACCAGCAAAGTTTAAACCTCTGTGCCGAGCTTTGGTTGGTGGCGGAATGTTTTCGCTTGTATTAACAACGGTGAAAAATCGGACAGAAGCGAAACGACTGAGCGAAAAATTGGTGTCGGAGAAGCTCGCGGCCTGCGTGAGCGTCCTGCCAAACGTGAGTTCAACTTATAGATGGCGTGGGAAACTTGAGCGAGCGAGGGAAAATCTGCTTTTGATAAAAACCTCGAACAAAAAGCTCAACCGCTTGATCTCCCGCATCAAAGAATTGCACAGCTATGAAATGCCCGAGGTCTTGGTGGTTCCCATCGAGCGCGGGGCACCAGAATATTTAAAGTGGCTTGAGGAAAGTCTGAGGTGATATCGATGAACATCGCGCTCGAGGATTTTTATAAGTTGGTCGCACCTCGCCCTATCGCGCTCATCGTCACCGTCGATAAAGAGGGGAAGATCAATGCCGCCCCCATGTCGTTCGTCATGCCAATCGAGATGGATCCCCCCATCATCGCGTTTTCAACTGGCTACGATGGCGATACTTACAAGAACATCTCAGAGACGGGCGAGTTTGTCATTGGGATGGTTGGAGAAAAAATTAAAAAAGAGATGTACGTGTGCGGCAAGTCGTTTCCCCACGGTGTCAACGAGCTCAAGGAAGCAGGCCTGCGCTGGGAGCCATCCGAGAAGGTGAAGCCGCCCCGCGTAGTCGAGTGTTTTGCTAACTTCGAGTGCAAGCTCGAGTGGATGCAGCGGGGACCCGAGTACGTTGTGATAGCAGGACGGGTTGTGGCAGTAAATTTGCAGAAAAACGCGCTTAAGGTTGGCAAACTAAACGTCGAGCAGGTCAAACCCCTATTACACCTTTCGGGAAAGACCTTTGTCGTGGGCGACCGCGTCGTAGGGCTCTAGCATGGTTAGACCTGTTCGTGCCGCTGATGTTGCAGAAGTCGTTTACGATGAGGAGCGCTGGCGACTTTTCAAGGAGTTTCGAGCGCGTACGCTTGAATTGATGGAAGCACTATCAAAGCAAGGGTTCGATCCGATCGTGCACGGGAGTGTCGCCCGAGGTGACGTCGGCAAAAGCAGCGACATCGATGTGTTCGTCCCCTACGTCGTGCCATCCTACAAGGTTGAGCTGGCCCTTCGTGAGGCCAAGCTCGAGCTGACGAAGCGGGAGATAATCATGGCGACCCCTTGGCAGCTCCCCAAAGCGCACCTCTACATCGAAGAAGACCGTTCGACCACTTTCCCGCTGGTGAAGCCGAAACAGCTGGAGCTTGAGTTCTATTATTTCGGGGGAGCGGCGAACCTCGAACAGGTCAAGCGAACAGTTCGTGTGCCGGGCGTGGATAAACGCCTGATGTTGATCGAGCCCATACCGCGGGGACATGTCGAAAGCCCAGTTATAGGCAGAGAAGCTGAGGTGGCGAAACGGGTCGACGTTGGTTTAGAAATTGTGCGAGAACGTGTACAAGTTCTGACACGGCGGGCCGATATTGGCCGTACTGGAATTTTTGTGCAGCGCGAGCTTGCTCCGGATGAAAACTTTGAGGCGGTTTTCAAGAAATTGGTGGAGGAAAATCCAGCGATGAAACTTCGTCTTAAGGAAAAATGATTAACAAGAGGTTTCTGAAATATATTAGAGGTTAAACATGGCCAAAAAGCCAGTTCTGAGTCGGGTCTTTCGAAGGTTGTTCAAACCCAGCACGGTTCCGAAGTCACTCATATTTGGCATGCCGTTCCACCGGG
>JAHJRE010000301.1 GCA_018831055.1 Bacteroidota bacterium | reverse complement strand
CTGACATCAACCATCAAAAAGTTCGCATCGGATGGTAGAACCTTGAAGCCGAGCTTCGTGAGCTCGCGGCGTATGTACGCGCGCCCCTGCTTAATCATCGCCACCACCTTGCACAAATATCGCTTATCCCGTAGGGCTGCGACCGCCGCGGCCTGGGCCATGCAGTTGACGTTGAATGGCGCGCGGATGCCCTCGAGCGCTTCAATCAACTTGGGATTGCCCACCGCGTAGCCGACCCTTAGCCCCGCGAGCCCGAAAGCTTTCGAAAACGTGCGAAGCACCAACAAATTCTTTTGCTTTGGTGCCAGCCTCGTGACTGAGTACTCTGCGAACTCGGCGTACGCCTCGTCGATGATCAACAGCTTCCCGTTCGCGAGCAACCTGCGCAACCCCTCCAAACTTATGCCGTTGCCCGTGGGGTTGTTGGGCCTGCCGATAAACGCCAATTTCGTTCCATTGAGGGCACGCTTGAGCTCGGCAGCACGCCACTCAAAGTTCAACAGCTCAAAAAACTTCGGCACCCCTCCGTTGACTCTGCACGCGAGCTCGTACATCGCAAACGTGGGGAGGGGTATAAGCACTCGCTCGCCGGGATTGAGAAAAGCTTTGCATGCGAGGTCCATGAGTTCATCGGAGCCATTCCCGATCGCCACGCACCTAGCCTCGACGCCGATGTAGTTACCTATCGCCCGCTTGAGTTCCGTAGCTCGAGGGTCGGGATATGAACCAACGCGCGCCACCTCCCGCCTGAGCGCTCGAAGCACGCGGGGGGATGGGCCGTAGGGGCTCTCGTTGGAGGCGAGGTTGATGGCTCCCGCTACCCTGACATCATATTCACGGGCAAGTGGATAGGATACCCGCGACCGCAGCATCTTGCTAACGCGTTTAGAAATCATTTTTTGCCTCCAAAGAGTTTATCACTGGCAGCGTAACGCTTCCACACGTAGTTCCGCTCGAAGGTTAACTCACTGGGGACGCCCGCGCGCTCAAGTACCCCCTGGGCCTCGTCCAAGCTACGGGTAGGAACCAGCTCCTTCGCCACCTTGCTTACCCGATCGAATACCACCTGCGGGTCGAAGAAGAACGTCATCGCGGACATCGGGGTCAGTTGGACTTTGCGATAGCCGCCTCGGATTTCTACTTCCCCCTGCAGCCCCCGGGCCGCCTTGACCGCCAACGCGCTGGACTCGGTCTTGGTCTTGGGGATCACTTCATCGAGCATCTTTAGGTCCTCTGAAGTCAGGCCTCGAGCACCCAAAAATCCGCCGTGGCTGGCAATCTTCGCGACTTGCTGGTTGAACTGCTCAAGGCTCAGCTCGCCGTCGGTGCAGCAGCCAAGCACCCCCAGCACCGCGGGCACCTTCAGGTTGACCATCGAAGCCAGCACCATACTATCTGCCAACATACTGTGAAGGCCCCCCTCCGAACCCTCGGCCAGAACATCGCCCCCCACGTCGACCCCCACAAACAAATCGATTCCGAGCCGCTTGATCGCCTCGTTCAGCCCCTCGATCACCCCCTGTACCCCGAGGTTGAGGTCCACGAGCACCGTCTCCTCGCCCAGCACCTCGGCCACGACCGCCTCGGTGAAGCGTATGCCCTTAGTCGTTTGCGTTCGAGCGTTCGCTAGCCCGACCGTCGCTGAGAGTCGCTTGATTTCGACTATTTCTTCCATCTTACGGGGGCCCGGCTCTGGGTCGTTCACGTAGCGCTCCCATGTCAGTCCCCCGACCAGTGTTCGAAGACCAAGCCAGCGCAAGTAGCGTGAGGTCTGTAGAGTTCCCACTACATCGCCGCCGCCGCCTATGCCCAACACCAGCGCACAGCTCGATTCCTTCACGAGCACTTCGAGGGACTTCGCCATGGTATTCCCTGCCTAAATTGGTCTATTTTTGTATATAAGTTTTACCAATTTCTTGATTTAGGATAAATTATTTCCATAAAAGCGAAATATTTAAATAATATCCACAAAGATGGTATGCTGAGGCCTCGCGCGGGTGGGAAAAGTGGAAATTATGGAACTGGACGAGACCGACCGGAAGCTGCTCAACCTCCTGCAGGCCGATGCGAAGGTTCCCTACGCCAAGCTCGCCAAGCGGTTGGGCATAAGCTCCTCGGGCATCCACAAGCGTGTTAAGAAGCTCGTCGATGCAGGGGTG
>JAHJRE010000300.1 GCA_018831055.1 Bacteroidota bacterium | reverse complement strand
TTGAAACTGTCTTTGTATATTTGACACTAATGGAGTGAAGAAATCATTCTGCATTTCATGCGAAGTCATTTTGTCGCGAAAAGGAGTCTGTTGCAGTTCAGAAGAAGTCATAGTGGCGACACCATACATTCTCTCCCGAATTCTTTTTGGGCTTAGATGACGCAGTCCCTTCACATTCGAAACAACGAACAGAATTTCACCTGATCACGGAAAACTGTCACCCCACGCAATTTTGCTTTCTTTCACCCCAGTAAGTTTCTCAAATATTCATTCAAGACTTTCGGTTCCTCGCATTTTGTGTCCGTTGTTCCTTCCTCTGAACATGTTCACAGTTTCAGCTTGATCCTTTGAAGTGATTCACTGCACTGGGATCAACTTTTGTGTTGGGAGAATGTCCTGAGAATGTCATAGAATGCCTCTGGATTCTATCCAGTAGGCAAGAGCTCCCTTTGACGTATTTGAGGTTCCTGGGTTTTTTTGTACTGGATTGTATTTCCTTGTCGTTTGATTCGGTGAAGTTGGAGCAGCGTAGACGGACCGAAATTGTCCGAGATGGGAGAAGTCTGACTACAAGATGAGAAGGAGCTTTGTGAATGAAAGTGATTGTGATACCTAGAGAATCACGAAGAATGTTTTTTATTGTGAAGAAGAAGGTGGAGGTCATCCGTCGTCCGTTCCGTGAGAAAGAGACATACCCGCGCTCTGGGCACAGCAGAGAAAGGCAGCAGCATCTATGAGCTGAGACGTCTTTGATGAAGTCACTGTGATGTCATGAAGTGTCTTCCCATCTCCGCTCCAGAGCATTCGACGCGGGCCTCGCATGCCAAAAGAAGTTGTCTTCCAGAATCGTCGGAACTCATCGTTCATCCCCTCAGCACCTTGTTGGTTGAAGCATGTGAGTTCTCCATGCTTCTCGAGGAGATCCACGATATGGTACACGACGATATGGAGGTAATCTGGAAGATGCTCACAGTCCTTTCGATCGAGGAGGATCAGAACTGTTCTCTTGAGCATGGAGATGTACCTCTTGAGCTTTCCCGTGATTTTTTCCTTCTTATCATCACGACAGGGAACGACATCATTCATAACATCCCTCTTCCGGATCGTTTCAAGGATCTTTCTGAGGAGAGTTTGTACTGAAGACAGCTGTCGCACTGGTCCTTCCTGATGATTCGGGGAGAAGATCGCCTCAAGAATGTCATCGTCATCGAGAATGTTCCGTGCAACAGATCCTGTCATAGAGAAGGTGTCTTCTCCATGGATATGTCGCTTCTGGAACTCTCGGACCGCCGCAGCTCTGCTTCCTCGAAAGTAAACTGTGACACTCCGTATTAGCCCACAAAACCATTCGGAAAGTCTTGTGCGCAGGTGGAGTGTGCAGATCACTCGCGGGACGCGATCCATAAGCCAGTCACTGTTTTCGTCATAGTGACACGTCTCAATCATTTCATGAGACAGCTCCTCTTTCATCGAAACCGTTCTTCGGTTTACACGACAAACGGAACAGTATGGGCAATGTTGGATCCGCTTGTCCGGAGCGAGGAACTTCGTGAGGAAGGAGAGATCGCCTCCGAGAATCAATTCCAAGTCAAAACGTACATCCTTTTCACCGATCTTGTGGCTAACGGTGTATGATGGCTTCATTGACGAGGAGAGAATTCGGAAGAGGGAGCGCAGCTCAATTAGTGTGTCTTTTCCATTGTATTCCAGGAGAAGCAAATGATTATGGTGCTTCTGTGGCCCATCAATGTAAGGAAAAGACAGAAAGCCAAGAACGACAGAACATCCTAGTGACAGTCGAACGCCATTATTGATAGACAGACGAACAACTGTCTGTACAACGACGCGATTGCCAATTGGTGCCTGTTGCACCCGGGACACGTTCTCTTTTTTCGCTCCCTCGAGAAGCTGTCGTGCATGTTCTTCGACAACATGTCCAATCAGAACATTAGCGTCCCTCATGAATCCGTCCAGCTCTTGTGGTGGAAACATGATCACAGAAGAACGAAAATCACGACACATAGCTTCTCTCACAGTGAATATTTCTCGTTCCGGCGGTATCATTCCAGGAAACAAATGTGACAGTCCACGAATCTGACTTCTTCGCAGATTCAGAGACGCAAGGACACGAACTGTCTTGGAAACGCCGTCTTTCGTGACCGGAATGTTATTGCGGTCATAGCAAGCGGAACAGAGAAATACTCGCTCGGTGCCCGAGTCATCAGTCCAAACGGCCTGATGGTGGTCAATGCTCACATACACTTTGCTCATCGCTCGAGCAAAGTATCGAGCAGAAGTTCGACCACAAGAACCACAAAGACCTCTTCGCACCTTTGAAACCATAGGATGCGAAGGGAGTCACGAAGCGGGATGAAGTAAGGAACAGAGAAGAAGTAAATGGACAATTTCAAGGAGGGGTCCACACTCCCGCCGTGAAAGACAGTGAAGATTAAAGGAAGTAAAAGCAAAATATGGGATTCGCGATCAAGACGCGGTCACCCAAAAAAAGACAAAAGAGAGAATGGTTCGCAGTGACTTCAGAGGTCACCAAGGGCATCACTTCAAAAGGCGATAACAAGAAGAATAGGGAAAACGCAACCACATTCACAATTTGGTTGCAGGAAACATCGACTGCACACAATACACACCATTGTTCTGTCGTTGACAGCTCCGCAGTTGACGTGTCCTTGTTCTCTTCTCTGATTGGCTGAGAGCAAAAGTGCACTTGGGGGACTTTTTGGTTTGGCGTTCCCCTACATTCTCTGTCGCCCCTATGCAAAAACCCCCCCATGAGAACCCCAGTAAGGTAGGCAGAATTTGCGCTGTCCGTGCCCCGCGCTTTTCTGTGAATACGACCAACCCACTTTTGTTTTGTGGGTCATGTGCGATGGAAGGAGATGCAGTTGGGGGACGCTAGTTCTTGGAGGAATAACGGGGCTTTCGAAGGTTTTGCAACGGAATTGATTCTTGATGTCATCGTCTGTTTCTCGTTCAAGATCTGGTCGCCGGACATCTATAACTGCAATTCAGCACATACTTGCAACGGCAGAATTTCGGAGAAGTCAGTGGAATGATCTGGAGAAAGCTGCCCATCTGGCAGTGGAGTGCGGATTTTCGATCTCCAGTGTTTCTTCTTTTTTCCGTCTGGATCGAAAAAGAGTTTCAAACGCTCTGAAGACGTTGGGAAAGGGGAGAAGAATAGGATTGAGGGGACGCCCACGTCTTCTTCTTTCACCGGAGGAGAGAGACGTGATCGATTTCGCTCAACAGCGGCATCGCCAGCACGACGCTGTTTCCCCTCGCGAACTTGAGCAAGTCGTATGTTTTTGCTCTTTGCGCAATGATGTATTCATTTCTTAGGCGAACACTCTTCTCCAAAGGAGGGAACCCGGGGAAGAGGTCTCTCGTCAGTTCGCGCACAATTTGGTTGAGAGGACCCCGGCCTTGCACATTGTTCCGGCCATTCCAGTGGAACATATGCGTACAAGGGAGACGACGATGGATGTTATAGTCTCCTACTTCAAAGAACTTTGGACAGCGGTCAAGCGGGTGGATTGTCGGCTCATGTTCAATTTCTACGAAACTACCTTAGAGTTCAAGCAGAATCGCTTCCGCGTTGTGGCGCCAAGAGAAAGCGCCAGTGGTATCGTCCGAAGAGATGTGCACGAAGCACTGCACATCTCTCTTGGAGCCACAATTTGTGCTGATGGGACCGCGATGAAGCCTGTAGTGTGCTTGCCAGTGGACAATCTGCGATCGATTCCTGCAGTCCTTCGTTCTCGGTTTTGGTGGTGTGGTTCTGCCGCCAGTCGAGGGTGGATGAATGGCCAGATGTTTCGACAGTGGTTGTTGGCGGACTTCCTGCCCCAAGTGAAAGAGAAGTGGTATCGACTGCATTTTTCCCCACTAACTCCGATTTCTGATGGAGAAAGTGAAAAGGATCGGGGAATGCGCCCGCTGTTGATCTTTGATGGTTTGTGCTCCCATACTTGTTGGGACACGCAGCGCTTGTTGAAACAAGGCGGGGTTCGATCATTGGTTTTGCCGCCACACACGAGTCATGTGACTCAACCCCTCGACAATGGTGTTTTTCTGGCGTTCAAGAGAGAATGCAGGAAAGCGCAGGGCCCCATCATGAGTGCAGTGGGACGCCGCGCAAAGATGCACGCCATGCTGGTCGCTGCAGCTGACGCTGTTGACGTGGCGACTGATAGAAAGACCATCGCTCTTGCATGGAGAACCACGGGAATCTTTCCTTGGAATCCCCAAAGAGTCTTTCGTTCGCCCTTTGTTCGAGGAGACATTCCTACTGAAACTGCAGAATGGCTGAAGTGGACGTGGGAAGAGCCCAATCCGGGCACTGTTCGTTCGATCTATTTGGTGGATCAGATCATTTCTCCCGCTGAAGTAGAACAACGACTGATTCCCTTGGGTGAGGATGAAGAGGAAGAAGTTTGTGAGTAAACGATCAATGTGTCATGCGACGTAACTCATCAGAAGGGCCCCATCTGCAAAAGTCTCCTCTCTCGATATGCACTTTAAGCCTCTTTTTCCATATATTGTTGATTACCAGACGGAGTTCGTGCCACTGGGTGGGTTTTTCTGCAGTGGGGTTTTTCTGATTAACCTTGACACTGTAAGTATGTCATCTCA
>JAHJRE010000299.1 GCA_018831055.1 Bacteroidota bacterium | reverse complement strand
TATTGAATTCCAAAAATTACAGAAGCAAACACAGTTTTTATGGGAAGGACGTAATAAGAACAGAAGCTATACAAAAAATGAAAGCGATACCGCCGGAAACCTTTCTTGATCGTTTTGCTAAAATTGAATGGCCAAGAATTACTTATATAAGAAAAGAAAGGCTAAGTAGAAAAAATTAAAAAAGATTAAACAATCTTACGCTTCCCTATAGGGAAGCGTAAGATGAATTTAAATTATGGGGAGATATTTGGGACAACACTTTTTGACAAATAAAGATAAGATTAGAAAGATTGTTGAAGCTTTGGAATTGAAAGACGGCGATGTAATTATTGAAATCGGGCCAGGGCATGGAGAGCTGACAAATGAAATAGTTTTAAAGTTTCAGGGTTTAAAAATTCCCAAGTTTAAAATTATCGCTATTGAGAAAGACAAAAAGTTGGCAGAAATTTTAAGAAACCAGATGGCACTTCCCTATAGGGAAGTGCCATCTGGGAAAGCGATGGTAAATAAAAGAGCAAAGGGAGGAGCAGGAGAATCGATAGTAGAAATAATCGAAGGCGACGCGCTGAAAGAAATCAAATCTCGCGACCCGCTATTGTGGGTGCCCCGAAATCTCAAATCTATAAACCAAAAAAAATCCTCCGGGGATTTGTCTTCGGCAAAAACAAAAATAATAAAAAATTTAAAAATCATCGGAAATATTCCTTATTACATCACAAGTTATCTTTTGCGGATTTTGGGAGAATTGGAGAATAAACCGTCTTTGACTGTTTTGACGATTCAAAAAGAAGTCGCGGAGCGCGTTTGCGCTAAAGTTGGTAAGATGAATCTTTTAGCCGCCAGCGTTCAGTTTTGGGCAAAGCCGGAAATTGTTGATTACGTTTCCAGAAAAGATTTTCAACCGGCTCCGGAAGTAGATAGCGCGATTATTAAAATGGTGATTCGTCCAGCGCTTCCCTATAGGGAAGCGCCGGCGCTGGAGACTTCTAAAAAATATTTTAAGAATTATTCTGAAAATTATTATCGTTTCATTAAAATTCTTTTTAAGCAGCCGAGGAAGACGATATTAAATAACCTACGACCAACGACCAACGACCCGCGACTTTTAACGGAAAAGTTAAGGGCATTAGGCGTTGAGCCGAATGCTCGGCCGCAGGATTTGAGTATTGAGCAGGTTATTGAGTTGTCCACATTGTTTTAATACATTATAATATTGTATAATTAAATCAATGAATCCCCCACATAACTTACGCTAATTTTGATTATGTATTGTGTATATCTGCTTCAATCATTTAAAAATGGAAGTTTTTATATCGGTTGTTCTTCTAACCTAAAACAGCGTATTATGATACATAATCAAAATAAGTCTTATCATGCCAAAAAGTATTCTCCTTGGCGATTAATTTATTTTGAAGCTTTTATTTCTAAACAAGATGCATATAGTCGTGAAAAAGCATTAAAATTGCACAAACAGGGATTGCGAAGATTAAAAGAAAGACTTTGCAATGCCCTGATTGCATAAGTTATGTGGGGGATGAATCCGCTTAAACTTGGCGCCATAATTTTGATTTTAACCGCCGGCTTGGCAGGGGGGCATTTGATTATCAAAGATTCCAAAACAGCCGGCTCCGGCAGTTACATAACTTTGGAATCATCGGGTAAAGCGCCGGAAAATCCCCCAAAATCTCCGATTCAATGGATGGAAAAAGCGAAAGAATTTATTTCCAACCCGATTGAGAGTTTCGGATTAAATGAAAGTTCAAAAGTTTCAGAGGTTAAAAGTTCAAATGACGAAACGCCTTTAAATCTTACCGAATTTGTCGCCAAGTCGGTTTCCAATCAAATGCAAACTCTGGACCAAAAAGGCGTTGAAAATATTAATCCGAACGATCCCCAAAATCAGGAAGCGATTGAAAAAGCGATGGCGGAGTTGCAAAACTTTTCGCTTTTTGACGAATTAATCAGCGACAGCGATTTGAAAATTTCCCAGGATAATTCTTTGGAGGCGAAGAAAAGATATTTAACGGAAACAGCCCAAATTATTATAAAAAATTCCAACGAGGCCTACAATAATCCTCAAAAAGCTTTAGAAAAAATGGCCAACACTTTGGACATTTCAGGGGTAAAACAAGCAGCAGAAGCGTATTCGGAAATTTTGAACGGTTTTTTGAATACTGAAGTCCCTTCGGATTATTTAAATCTTCATAAGCGTTATATTATTTTATTAAAAAAAGCGAAAGAAGTTTATCAAGGGCTTGTTGATTACAGCAATGATCCGGTAAGGGCGGCGCTGTCAATGCAATTAGTACAGAAGATTGCCGAAGCGGAATTGAAAATTAAGCAGGAATATTATCAAAAATCTTTAAATCCATAATTTTTAAAATGAATTTAAAAGTAAAAAAAATAATTATTATTTCGCTTGCTT
>JAHJRE010000298.1 GCA_018831055.1 Bacteroidota bacterium | reverse complement strand
CAGGTACTGGGAACCCTGGTGTTCCTAGCCGTGCTGCTTGTTTCGGGGAACGCTCATTACAACAACCTGGTGCTGTTTATTCCGCTGGTCCTTTCCCAATGCCTGTTCATGTACGGACTGAGTATGCTGATTGCCTCAATTCAGACCTTTTTCAGGGATGTTATCCATGTTGTAGGGGTAGCTTTTCAGGCCCTTTTCTGGGCAACTCCTATAGTTTACTCCAGGGAAAAACTGGCTGATCCTTTTCCAATGATCCTGGACCTCAATCCATTCACGCACCTGCTGGAAGGATACAGATGGATACTGATCGGAGATCCTCCCCCTTCCTTTTCAGGAATCCTCTATTGGCTGGCCTGCTGCCTGATCCTGTACTTTATCGGAAGCAAAGTACTTAAAAAATTTAAACCTGTGATACTGGATTTGATTTAATTATGAAATACGCTGTTGCGGCAGAAAATATCTCCAAGGTATACAGGCTCTATTCGGGGCCCAGGGCAATGCTGAGGGAATTTCTTTTTAATGTCCGGGGGCACCAGCTCTTCACCGCCCTCCAGTTGCTCAGTTTTCAGATATCCGCCGGGGAGGCCTTTGGAATAATCGGAAATAACGGAGCGGGGAAAAGCACCCTGTTAAAACTCCTGGCCGGAACCTGTATCCCAACCACCGGGAGTTTCACAATTGCAGGAAGGGTCGGGGCCTTGCTGGAGCTGGGAGTAGGATTCCACCCCGAACATACCGGAAGAGACAATATATACTTCAACGGGGCGATTCTTGGTCTGACAAGGAAAGAAATCGATGACCGGATTGAAAGCATCATTACCTTCAGTGAACTGGAAAACTTCATTGATGAACCAGTCAAGACTTATTCTTCAGGCATGTACCTTCGCCTCGGATTTTCGGTTGCCACGGGTTTTGATTTCTCCATCCTGATAATTGATGAAGCTCTGGCGGTAGGGGACCAGAAATTCCAGAAAAAATGCACCGACCGAATCATTGATTTCAAGGAGAACGGTGGAACCATCCTGTTCTGCTCCCATAATCTGCACCAGGTCAAACTGCTTTGTGACAGGGCATTATGGCTCCATGAAGGAAAAAACATGTTCCTTGGTCCAGCCCGGGATGCAGTTGAATCGTATCAGTCCTTTCTCAGGAAGAATAGCGAACAAACCGCGCCGGCAGCTGATCATAAAGCAGGACAGGGCAAACAGATATGCTGGATTGAAAAACTGTCGGTCACAGACTTAAAAGGAAACCAGGTGACCTCAATCAGGAGCGGTGACAACCTCATGGTAGAGGTGGAAGCATTCTACGGGCCGGAGTTTGCCGGTGAACCGAGCCTGGGAGTTATCCTCAAGAGAAGCGACGAGCTTGTAATCTGTTCTACAGCAAGCCATGAAGATAACGCAGCCCTTGAAAAACTGGATGAAAACCATTTCAGGGGACGGCTGGTTTTTGAAAACATTCCCCTGATGGACGGAGTATACAGCTTTACCGCTGTCGCCATCGACACCTATATGCTGCAGGCTTATGACATTTTTGATGCTGAATGCACCTTTACGGTGAGAGGGGCTTCACCCAATCCGGGAATTGTCATTCTTCCCCACCGCTGGATTGAATGAGCTCTTTCCACTCGACCTTTACCAGCTGAAAATTCTCTATGTCATGGGTTTTTAGACCGCAGCATATCTCGACACCAGGCGGAAGGGGAATCTTGTAGCTGGTCACAGGTACTTTTATGGAAGATGATTGCCCAAGATCCGGGACCAGGACCGTGGTAAATCCATCTCCCCCCTTGAGATCCGCTGTAATATGGGCCGCGCTGTCGCGGTTCTCCAGCAGAGAATCGTAAAAACTCCGCAACCTCTCTTTTTCCGGGGACGTATTTATTTTTTCGCTGTCCGTTAAAACAGGATAAAGAAAATAGTAATACCTGCTTTTAAAATCCTTCTCCCAGAAGCTGTAAAAACTCTCAAAGCTTTCGAGAGGGGCCCTTTGGATAAGAAATTCAATCAGGTTTATCCTCTCGTTCCTTTCCCGGTCAGAAAGAATTTTCCAGGGCTCAGAAT
>JAHJRE010000297.1 GCA_018831055.1 Bacteroidota bacterium | reverse complement strand
GCCTCGTTTGTTGTGGTTCTATCCGCGGTGGCCGCACGGTGCGGTTCGAGTGACCCCTTCCCTGTGGTCATTGGCGTGCTGACATAGTACGCAGAACGCCCCTCGATAACGCTGGTAAAGATGGAGACAATCGCTTCTATTTCCGTTTGTCTATCCGATTGCGGCGGAAACTCCTGGCTCATGTATGACTCTTCCTTCCTTCCTCTCCCGGTTGGTTTGCGTCCGCGGCAACTCCAAGTTTGTGCAACTGTTCTCGTACCCATTCATCAGATGTCAATTCACCTAACTCACGAGCGTTTTCCTTCGCCCATTTTGTCCACCGCTCTTTAAAACGTTTCCTGATGCCTTTAACTTGTCCGACCTCGGCTGACAGAAAGCAAAGGAAAAAGTACTCGCGATACGGTTTCTCTGGATCCAGCTCGCTAGAAAATCTGTTATCGTAGCTCCCTATAGAAATAGATGGCTTAACCTGTCCAATTTCCCTTTCTAGGTTGCTTATCACTGCTGTGACGTCTCCAAATCCCACCCCAGACATCGATCTGTCGAAAATGTCCTTCAACTCTTCGAAAATCAGCAAAGGATTCTGTTCAGCTATCTTCTCAAGCCTCTTTTTGTCGCCGGAAGGTAATCGCCAATCTTTACCCTTCTCACCAAATTTATCACAAATGAAGTGCTCTAGAAGCTCTACTCGTGACTCCTGGTCAAAAGGGGGAATGACAAAGTGCAAATCAATCCTACCTGCCCTCTTAATTGCCCTATCGATTCTTTCGAAGTAATTCGTAGCGATAACAAAGATCAGCTTCTTCTTCCTCTTTAGGTCATTGAACTTTGTGAGCATGCTGGGTGTCATCATCTGAAGAATGTCCCTCTGTTCGATGTACCGCTTTGACTCCCTGTCTGTGATTAATCGGTCAATTTCGTCGAACAGAACGACAACATTCTTGAGCTCGCTGAGCACATCGAAGATCATCTTTGCCCTCTGCTCAACCGCCTGCTCGCCTAACACGATGAAGTCGCTGACTGTTATTGTAACCAATTTGAAGTCCAGTTCGTTTGCTACGATTTCGGCTATTGACGTTTTGGATGTTCCTGGCGGGCTGTAGAGAAGCATTGAAAACTTGCCCTCAGGATTGAGCCTTTTTCCCGAACCGGGAGCAGACTTATGCAGCTGAATGAAGTGTTTTTGAATCGTCGGCAGTATTTGACTGTCGGCTGGACGACGACTTCGATCCATTGGCTGAATGAACTTCCAAGCAAGGAGATCCCTGGGTTCCTTAAAAGAGAGCCCTGAGTTCTGTAAGAGGTCGCTCTGGAGAGCGAGGTCTAACAGCTGGGAGTAGTTCAATAGGAAGATCGCTACTCTTGAAGTAGTCCAAGTATGAATCTTTTCCACCTCGGGTGGGCCAAAGGCATTCTCCGAACGCCACCCTATCATATCGCTATCTTCCGGTTTTCCTTGCGCCATAAGCCACTCATAATAGCTTGAGAGAGAGTCCCTTAGTTGATCGAAGTGACCAGTCAGTCCCAACGTACCTAGCAGAGCGTCTGCAACTTCCACGCTTAGTGGCATAAGAACCAGACCTTGGGGCTTTACAAGGAAAGGCCGATACGGACGCCAGTAAACGCTGCGTTGTTGCTGGACGGCGCGGATAACCTCCAGCACCTCGCGAATTAGCGGATCCTCCCGACGGAGACGGCCGGTTTGCAGTGCTCCTGCTAGGGTATATATCAATTCCGGTGCATCGAAGCGGAAATCATTGAAGTGATAATGGGACAATTGCCTGTGTAGCTCTTGTTCAAACCAGTAACCGGCTTCGGAAAGTAGACTCTGGCATTTCTCTTTAGTCGTCTGCCAACTGTCAGTGTCGTCCAAAATCTTCTTGGTAGCCGACACACAACGGTGTACGGGAAAAGCATGCGCCCCAGCTCTGTTCTCGCTGAGAATCGCGTTAAAATCGCTCCCGAGCGCATCCCCTACAGTTTCTTGTAGCCGTTTCGCAACCATCAGGTCGAGGGAGCAACGTTCTTGGGAGACCAGTTCGATAATCCACGCAGCAGTCAGTGGGTCCTCTTCACCATAAGTCCTTGATTCCCACAACCGTTGCTCAGTCTTTCCCTTTC
>JAHJRE010000296.1 GCA_018831055.1 Bacteroidota bacterium | reverse complement strand
GAGCTCAAGGGCGGCAACTTCGCCCTTGAAGAGGAGGAATAGATAAATGTCGCACTACCAGCAAATCAAACGAGTCGAGTTCAAGATTCCACACCGCTGCGAAGAGCTAACCATCAGGATCGTCTTAGAGCTCGAGGACGACGGTCGAGTGTACCTCCGAAGTGGTGTCGTCAATCGGGGTCGAGACATGCACCCGAACTATCCAGCCAACGTCCCAGCCGACGATAGGAGGTCGCTCGAGCTGTTGCGGGATGCCCTCCTCGAGCTCGCCGCGGCCGTTCCGCTTCGTGGGTTTGAGAGGTGCCCGGACTGCTGGTGCGCCGAGTGCGGCCGCCCCCGCGAGGGTCACTGCGCGAGCTGCGATGGCCAGCGGTGGATACCCAAGGGTTACGTTCCAGGGGCTCCCATCCCGGTGAAGGGCCAGGAGGAGGCCGAGCTCGAGCTCGCCAGGGCCCTGGCCGATGAGGTGTTGACCTGCTACGAACGGGACGAGCCGATCGCCCGTGACACAGCCAGGAACCTGGCCGAGTTCGTCATCGGCCTCGAGGGGCGGGCATGAGTGACCTGCTCACGGTCCAGTTGCCCCAGGTCGGATACGACCTCAGCCACCGTCGCCACTTCTTCGAAGCAGTGGAGAGAGACCCCGGCGTCCGGGTGGTCAGGTCAGCCGGCGAACGTTTCGACGTGACCTTTGTGGGCTCGGGCAGGCCCGGATTGGGCGTGCACTGGTACAACGCCGACCCGCACACCCTGGCCTGTGAGATCGAGGAAGGAATAGCCCCATTCCTCGACGCACGCATGGTTTCCCTGCTTCCCCTGGCCGGCCTCGGTCGGGTGGTGGATTACCTTCACTCGCCGATGGGCTGGGTTGCTGACATCAAGAAGATGAACCCCAACCGCTATATCCCCAGTCTCGACACCTGCGACATCCTGCTCGTCCCTATGTTCGAGCTCTTCAAGACGGTGCTCCAACCCAGGCTGAAGCACGCGAAGCTCCTGTGGAAACCATGGGGGGTGCCCGGTTGGATTTTTCACCCACCGGCCGTCGACCATCGCCCGGTGGACGTCTTCTTTCAGGGCTCCGAGTCATTCTTCTATCCTCTCCGAGTGCTCATGCTGCAGCGGCTACATCAGGAGGCACGGGCCGGGGCAGTGACGCTCAATCACGTTCCTCGG
The DNA here is from genome assembly GCA_018831055.1 of Bacteroidota bacterium. NCBI lineage: Bacteria > Pseudomonadati > Bacteroidota > Bacteroidota bacterium. The sequence continues at coordinate 1,536 of JAHJRE010000296.1, read as the reverse complement.
ATGACCCACGAGGACGACGCGGCGTTCCGTGCTGACTATGCGAAGTTCGATGACCACCAACGCTCCTACGCAGACAGCTTGCGACGAGCCAAGGTCTTCCCGTTCTGTCCGGGGGTCGGGGCCTACCCGGTGCAGAAGTACCTCGAGGCGATGGCCTGTGGGTGCCTGGTCGTGGCCCCGCTCCCGCGCGACGCCGAGCTCCTCGGTTTCGTGGACGGCAAGACCACGGTCGACTGCGGTCCGGACGACTTCATGGAAAAGATCTATCACTATCTCCAGCACGAGGACGAGCGACGGGCGATCGCTGACCGGGCTGCCGAGCTGGTGCTCCAAAGGTACACGTGTGAGGCCCAGGTGCGGACGGTTATGGGCCAGCTCAGACAGGTTCTCGACGGGGCGGCCGTGGAGTCGCTGGACGGAGGTTTCAGGTGACAAACAAAGGACGAGTCGTAGTGACAGGCGGGCGGGGTTTTGTGGCGCACCACACCATCCCGCTGATCGAGGAGGCTGGTTACGAGGTCTTCTGCTTCGACCTGGTAGACGGACAGGACATCTGCCGGGCGGGCGACCTCCGAGACGTGCTCGAGCCAGGATGCAAGGTGCTCAATCTCGCCGCGGTGTCTCGGTTCCTGCACGCCGACGAGGACCCTCCGGAAGCGTACCGCGTCAACGTCGGCGGCGTCGCCGTCCTCTTCGGCGTCGCCCAGGAGGTCGGGGTGGAGAGGGTGGTCCACGCCTCGAGCGGAAGCGTCTACATGCCGGTGTGGAACACGCCGATCACCGAGGACCACCCGGTCATCGGCTCGAACAGTCACTACAGCCGATCGAAGGCACTCGGAGAGGAGATAATCGGCCGCTACCATGTGCCCCACGTCGTGCTCCGCTACTCACACCTCTACGGGCCGCTCAAGTGGCACGGTGGACTGATCGACAGCTTCCTCACGCGCATCGCACGCGGCGCGGCTCCGGTTCTCTACGGTGGACCGCAGTCGAATGACTTCGCCTACGTCGAGGACATCGCTCGGGCAAACCTGCTTGCACTCGAGACCGAGCACATCGACCAACGGTTCAACATCGGCACCGGCGAGGCGACTACGACCGACGAGGCCGTCGCCATCCTCGCGGAGCTGACCGGCTACCGTGGCGAGGTGGACCGACGGCCCATTCGTCCCTTCGATCCCATGCGGTTCGTGCTCGACATCTCCAAGGCCAGGCGGCTGCTCGGGTTCGAGCCGCGTTGGAGCTTCCGCGCAGGTCTGGAACACATGCTCCAGGCCGAGGGGAGGAGAGCTCCATGACACGCTGTGCCTCAGAAATTGCCGCCGCCATTGGTGGGCGGATCGTGGGTGCAGGATCGCGACTTGTCCAACGCTTGGCTCCGATCGACGACTGCCCACCCGACTCGCTGACCTGGGCCGCGACCAGAGACCGACTCGTCTCGGTCATCGAGACCGGGTACATCCATGGAGCGACGGTGATCACTCCGGCTGAGTTGCTGTCTACGTCCATTACATGTATCGTGGTGCAGAACCACCG